>JBMFXK010000158.1:0-6761 GCA_049964315.1 Clostridia bacterium
CGAACGGCACCAGGAACGACCCGCGTTCCCCGTGTACCACGAGCCAGTCGTGGGCCGGTCCCGGGTCGATGGCCGCAACGGTGCCGGCCGGCTCGCCGTGCATGGACAGCACCCGAGCGCCCGCCAGCTCGTGCCAGTAGTACATGTCCGTCTCCAGCGCCGGCAGATCCTGCAGGGGGCGATATACCAGCGCCCCTCGCAGGGCGTCGGCAGCCTCGCGGCTCTCGACCCCGTCCACCAGCAGCACGGGCCGGCCGGCCGCAATCCGCACCGACCGCACCAGGGTCGGCCCGGAGGCCAGGCGGTCGATCCGAACCCGCTCCAGATTGTCCGGCCAAGTGCGCCACTGGTCGCTGTCCGGCGCAATCTTGAGTCCGCCGTCGATTCCATGCAGCCCGACCACCTGGCCGATCCGCACCCACTCTCCGTCCTGGTCCGTCAGGATAACGCGCCCGCCCGCTGTTCGGCGAGGGCCTTCATCACGCCCTCCTTGCGAAACAAGCTCCGCACGGTTTCCGTCGGCTGGGCCCCATGCTGGATCCAGTACAGCGCCCGCTCCATGTCCACCTTGATGGTCGCGGGCTCGCGGATCGGGTCGTAGTATCCGATCTCTTCGATAAAGCGGCCGTCGCGGGGAGAGCGGGCGTCGGCCACCACAATGCGGTAAAAAGGTCGCTTCTTGGCTCCCATGCGCTTCAAACGGATCTTGACCACAACATATCCTCCTTGTTGGGTTCGAGACTTACTTGGGGGGCAGGAGGTCCGGCGGAAGTCCCGGCAGGCCGGCCGGCATGCGCGGTGGGCGCTTGCCGCCCCGCATCTGGCGCGTGAGCTTGCGCATCTCCTCGTAGCCCTTGAGGACCCGGTTGACTTCCTGCACCGTGGTGCCGCTGCCCCGGGCGATCCGGCGCCGGCGGCTCCCATCAATGATCTGCGGACGCCGCCGTTCGCGGAGCGTCATCGACGACAGCACCGCTTCCACCCGCACCAGGGCACGGTCATCAACCTGTCCCTTCAACTTCTTCATCTGGCCGCCCATGCCGGGAATCAGGTCCAGCAGCTGCGAGAGCGGGCCCATCTTCTTCAACTGGCGCAGGGCAGTCAGGTAGTCATCCAGGGTGAACTGGTCGCGACCCAGCTTGCCCGAAAGCTCTTCACCGACCCCGGCGTCCATGGCGGCCTCGGCCTTCTCAATCAGGCCGAGGACGTCTCCCATGCCCAGGATGCGACCCGCCATGCGTTCAGGCTGGAACGGCTCCAGCCCGTCCAGTTTCTCGCTGACTCCCGCCATCTTGATGGGCAGCCCGGTCACCTGGCGGATGGACAGCGCCGCCCCGCCGCGGGCATCACCGTCGAGCTTGGTCATGATGAGGCCGGTGAGCGCGAGCCGCGCACGAAAGGCCTCCGCCACCGTAACCGCATCCTGACCCGTCATGGCGTCCACAACCAGCAGCGCCTCATCGGGAGGGGCCGCCGCGACGATGCGATCGAGCTCTGCCATGAGATCGTCATCCACGTGCAGCCGCCCTGCCGTGTCGACGATGACGATGTCGGCGGCCACCTGCCGCGCGCGCGCGAGTCCGAGCCGGACCAGTTCTTCCGGGCGGCGGCCCGGTTCGTGAAACACCGGCACCCCGGCCTGCTGGCCCAGCTGTTGGAGCTGATCAACCGCCGCGGGCCGGTAGATATCGGCCGCGATCAGGAGCGGGTGGCGGCCTTGGCGGTGAAACCATCGGGCCAGCTTGGCCGCGGCGGTGGTCTTGCCCGCGCCCTGCAGGCCGACCAGCAGGATCACGGTCGGGGGGCTGGACGCGAGCCGGATCGGTGCCTCGCCACCACCCAGCAGCGTCACCAGGTGGTCGCGCACGATCCGGATGACGGCCTGGGCCGGCGTGAGACTCTGGAGCACCTCGCCGCCGATGGCCTCCGGCTCCACGTCAGCGACGAATTGGCGCACGACGCGGAAGTTGACGTCCGCTTCCAAAAGCGCCATACGCACGTCGCGCAGCGCCGCGCGTACATCCGCTTCCGAGAGGCGGCCTTTCTTCCGGAGCGGCGAGAAGGCGGCCTGGAGCCTTTCGGTCAACGACTCAAACATCGGCGTCCACCCCTTCTACCCGCTGCCACCGCGCCGCCAGGGCCCGAAGCTCATCACGACTGGTCCCGCGCTCCGCCAGCGCACAAAGTTCGTCCAGAAGCTTGAGGCGCTCCGACTGGCGCTCCACGAGCTGCAACTTCCGCTCCAGATCTAAAAGACGGCGCATGGCGTCGCTGACCAGGGCGCTGACCCGAGCACGCGACACCGACAACGCGTCGGCGGCTTCCGCCAGGGACCAGTCCTCCTCGAGCACCAGCGTGCACGCCTCGCGCTGACGATCCGTCAGCATCGACGCGTAGACGTCCAGCAGTGCCGCGCCATAGATCGGATCGACCCCGCCAGCCATGATCTGTCAACCCCTATACCTTGACACCGGTCCATGCTAATCGCCCCATGGACGCCGGTCAAGCTAAACGGCCCAGAATGTCCGGGCCGTCTGCACGGGCACGTGGGTTAAACGCCGAGGCCGGCCGCCTGCGCACCTCCGGCGTCCACCTCGTCGTAAATGCGAATGAGTTCGCGAGCCATGCGCTCGATGGTGAAGCAGTCACGCACCACTTCCTGACCGCGGCGCCCCCGTTGCGCGGCCGCTCCCGAGTCGCTCCAGAGCGCGACCGCCTGCTCCACCATGCCGGTCATGTCATCGGGCGCCACCAGCACGCCCGTCTCGTCGCTCCACATCACCTGCTCCAAGGCCGGCACCCGGGTTGCCACCACCGGGACTCCGGACGCCAGCGACTCGAGAGCCGTGAGTCCGAGCGTGTGCCGGTGCCCGGGCACCACCGTGCAGGTGGCGGCCGCATAATAGATCGGCAGTCTGCGATGGGGCACGGCCCGTACCAGCACCACGTGGGGGCCGGCAACGTCCTCGAATGTGTCACCCATGTCGACCGCGCCCACGACGATGAGCCGGCACTCGTCCGGGATCTGACCGGCCTCGGCGGCACCCTGCCACACGGTCAGGAACTGTCGGACCGCTTCGCGGTTCTGCTGGCTCACCACCAGCAGGATCCCGCGTCGCTGCAGGTGCAGGCGGCGCAGTATGGGACCGGGGTCCCGGGGGAAGAACACGGTGGGATCCACCGCCGGCGGGACCACACGCACGCGTGCTTCCGGCTCGAGCGCGATGACGCGGTCGGCCAGGTCACTGTTGGTGACCAGGACCCGATCCGCTTCCTTCAACTGGCGGGCCAGCAGTGCGACCGGCCAGGTGTCTGCCGCCGCCACATCGGGCAGCACCAGCGGCGTGTGGATCCAGGGCAGCCGCAGCGTGCGCGCCACCGGGCCGGCAATACCGGCCGAAATCCAATAGTAGCTGTGCACGAGCCGATAGCGCCGCGGACCTTCCTCCCGGATCCACTGAAGTGCCTGCGCCGTCAGGGACTCGAACGCTCCTGGCCAGCGGGCTTCATCCTGGCCGTCAAACGGGGCGGGGAGCCGGATAATGCGCCCCATGTGACCCAGGACCGAACGCCGTGGGTCATTCATGGTGGTCTGCGCCGTGAGAACGTCAATGCCGTACCCCTGCGCCTGCAGCGCCCGCACCGTGTCCTGCACCAGGACGGCCTGTCCACTGCCGGTCGGCCGGTCCTGCGGCCTGAGCGGATCCATTCGGAGCGACACATGCAGCAATCTACGATCCATGGAGACCCCTCCCCGAGGCAAGAAAAAACTGTCCCGCGCCCGGCGTGGGACAGTGAAATACACCCCTTGAGCCCCCACGCCTACGAAGTTAGCTGACGGGTTCGGGCCGGGCGCCCGTCTCGTCGGTTGACGAAATTCACCCCAGAAACTTGGGTCCTCCGCTCCCCGCGCACCGCGGGGATTTGGCAATTCAAGGTATCTAAACCTTAGCGAATAGGCCCCGCCGTGTCAACGGCCGCTTGGCCCGGTCATCGGCCCGCCGCCGCCCAGGGCTGGCGCCCCAGGACGGCCGCCACGTAGTCCTCGCGGGAAAACGGGATGAGGTCGCCCACGCCCTCGCCCAGTCCCACCCAGCGCACCGGGATGCCCAGCTGCTGCTGGATGGCCAGGGCCACACCACCTTTGGCGGTTCCGTCCAGCTTGGTCAGGATGATGCCATCGGCACCCGCAGCGTCGGAGAACTGGCGGGCCTGCGTCACCCCGTTCTGTCCAGTGGTGGCATCGACCACGAGCAGCGTGCGGTGCGGAGCCCCCGGACACTCGCGCGCAACGACACGGGTAATCTTGGCCAGCTCCTGCATGAGGGGGGTTTTGGTATGCAGGCGCCCCGCGGTGTCGATCAAGGCCAGGTCCACGCCCCGCCGTCTGGCGGCCGCCACGGTGTCGAAGGCCACGGCCGCCGGGTCGGCGCCGGGCGCCTGCTGCACCAGGTCAACGCCCGCCCTCTGGGCCCAAACCTCCAGCTGCTCGTTGGCCGCCGCCCGAAACGTGTCTGCCGCCCCAATCAGCACGCGCTGGCCCCGGGCCTGGAAACTGGCGGCCAGCTTTCCCACCGAGGTCGTCTTGCCGGCGCCGTTGACGCCCACGATCAGCCAGACGTTGGGGCGGTCGCTTGTCAACGCCCAGGGGTCCGGATCGTCGTCCGGCAGGAGGCCCACCATCTCTTCTTCCAGGAGGCCCAGAAGCGCCGCCTCATCCACGGGGCGGTCAGCCTGAAACCGGCGACGGCCGCGATCCAGAATGCGCTCCACCGCCTCGGGTCCGACATCGGCCAGGTACAGCTGCTCCTCCAGCGCGTCCCAAAACTCAGGCGACACGGTCCGGCCGACCAGCTGACGCCAGCGCTGCCCCATCTGGTCGCGCGTGCCCTTCAACCCCTGCCAGAACCGTTCCAGGAACGCCGGCATCAGCTCACCCCGCTCTCTTCGCCCAATCGTACCGACACGAGCCGGCTCACCCCATGACTGTCCGACGAAAAGCCCCACAATGCATCCGCCTGCTCCATCGTGGGCTTGTGGTGACTCACCACCAGATACTGCACGTTCCGATTCCGCTTGAGATGCTGGGCGAAGCGGCGCGCATTCAACTCGTCCAGGCTGGCCTCCACCTCATCCAGCACCACCAGAGGCGCCGGCCTCAGGGCCAGGAGCGCAAACAGCCACGCGAGTGCCCCAAGCGCTTTCTCACCGCCGGACAGCGACTGGAGGGACTGTGGGCGTTTGGACGGCGGCTCCACCCAAAGCTCCAGGCCGGGCTCAGGCTCCGACGTCCACTCGAATCGCGCTGCCCCGCCGCCAAACAGTTCCTGCACCGCCCGCCGCACCGCGGCCTCCAACTCCGCCGCGGTGGCGGTACGGCGGCTTTCCACCTCGCGGTCAAGGTCGGCAATAGTCTGCTCCAACTCGGCCACCGCGCGCTCGATGTCCGCACGGTGGTGCTGCAAAAACGCCACCCGCGCGGTGAGGCGATCCTCCAGCGCGACGCTGCCCGGTATGATGGGCCCGATCCCCTGCAATTCGGCCTCCACAATCGATAGGCGCTCGCGCAGGGCCGGAACGTCCTCCTCCAAGGTCTCCTCCATGGGGGCAGCGGCGTCTCCCAGCTGTGCGAGCTGGAACAAAAGCCGTTCGTGCCGGTCGGACAGGTGTTCGCGCTGCCGCTCCCGGCGCCGGAGTTCCGCCTCCAAAGCCCGCGTGCGCTCAGTGGTCTGGCGCAGTTCACGCTCGTGCCCGCTGCGTGACGCGTCCAGTTCGCGCTGGCGATCGAGGAGAAGGGCCAGCTCGGCCTCTTTGGCATCCCGCTCATCCGTGGCCAGGCGCAGGCGCTCCGCGCCTGCTTCCCGTTCTTGCAGCAGACTTTCGCGCCTTCTCTCGCGTTCCAGCCGGCGCGCCTGCGCCCGGTCCCGCTCGGTCTTAAGTCGCGCCAGTTCCTCGCGCCGGCGCGTCCAGGCCTGATCCACCTCGTCGAGCCGCGCCCGCCCGGCCGCGTCCTCTTCGCGAAGGGTGTGCAGACGCTCTTCCAGAGATCCCAGCTGGGCACCAGCCGCGCGGGCTTCCTGCACCCGGGCCGCGAGCTCCGCCTCGAGGCGGGTCGGATTCTCATCCCATCCCACCGTGGCTGTGAGCTCATGCAGCGCCGTCACCCGCGACCGCGTCTCGGCCAGCCGCTCCCGCAGCGGGCGGACCAGCGCCTCGATCTCCCGCAGCCGGACAGTGACCTGATCCCTTTCCTGTTCAACCCCGGCGACCCGCTCCCGCGCGCCGTCCAAACGCTGCAATTCCACCACCAGCTCGCGCCCCAGGCGCTCGATCTCCTGCTTGCGCACCCAGACCGCGCCGGTGCTGGCGGGCGATCCGCCCGTGATGGCCCCGCCGGGGTGGATGATCTGCCCGTCCAGCGTAACCAGGCGGTAGCGAAAGCTGATCAAGCGGCCCACCACCACCGCGTCGTCCAGGGCTTCCAGCACCAGCACGCGGCCAAGGGCGTGCTGGGCGGCGGGACGGAACTCGGGACGCACCCGGATGAGGTCCATCGCCCAGCCCACCACGCCAGCCTGGTGGATCAGATCGCGGTCGTCGGCAGACGGCCGGCTGCCGCGCACGACGTCGAGCGCCAGGAAGGTCGCCCGCCCGAGACCGCGGGTCTGGAGATGCCGGACAGCCGCGCGCGCATGGCGCTCGCTGTCGGCCACCAGGTTCTGGGCCGCGGCGCCGAGTGCCGCCTGAACCGCCACCATGTA
>JBMFXK010000159.1:0-6701 GCA_049964315.1 Clostridia bacterium
CGGGTGAGGTTCAAGTACAGCACCTCGCGGATGCGGGCGTCGTCAGGTGATTCCCCCGAGAGCGTCGGAACTTCTCGCAGCGCCTCTTCGTAGCGAGACCGGACATATTCCTCGGGTTGGAGCAGCGCGACCAGGCCCGGATCGAGGATGTCGATCCGGTCTGGGAGACGGCGCGCCCAGGGAAATGTGTCGGCCTCGAGTGCGTCCGGGCGGTGGCACCATGGATAACCACCGAACACCTCGTCTGCGGCCTCGCCGGACAACGCCATCACGTGGTCCTGGCGAATAGCGCGGCAGAACAGATAAAGGGACGTATCGATGTCGGCCATGCCGGGAAAGTCCCGTGCACCCAGACTGGGCAAGAGGTACTCCACCAAATCGGCATTGTCCAGCACGACCGCGCGGTGGCGGGTCCCGAGATGATCGCTGACGCGGCGGGCCCAGGGGGCGTCGAGGCTTTGCTGGAAGGTGGTCGGCTGAAAGTAGAGATCCTGGTCTACAAAATCGACCGAGTAGGTGTCAAGGGGATGCCGGTAGCCCGAGAGTTGGCCGGCGGCGATGGCCGTGACCACACTGGAGTCAAGTCCGCCAGACAGGAACGTGCAGACCCCAACGTCCGAGACGAGCTGGCGCGTCACCGCATCGCGTACCAGTTCCCTGACCGTGGCAATGGTCGTGGGAACGTCATCGTGATGCGGCTCCGACACGAGGCGCCAGTACCGGGCGGTGCGTAACCGCTCTCCGTCGAAGACGGCGGTCATGCCCGGCGCCAGCTCGGCCATCCGACGATAGATGCCGACGCCCGGTGTGCGTGCCGGGCCGACGGCCAGGACTTCGGTGAGGCCTTCCGCGTTCACTTCGTGGGGGAACGCGGGGTGGGCCAGGATGGCTTTGGGTTCGGAGCCGAACAAGAGCCCCCCGTCATCCAGGCGGGCGTAGAAGAGCGGTTTGACGCCCAGTCGGTCGCGGGCCAGAAACAGGGTCTCGTCGCGGCGGTCGTAGATAGCAATGGCGAAGATGCCGTTTAAATGCCGGGGGCTCTCGGTGCCCCAGGCCAGGTAGGCGTTCAGCACGACTTCCGTGTCAGACCAGGAGCGGAATCGATAACCCCGGGTCTTCAGTTCCTCGCGGACCTCATCGGTGTTGTAAAGCTCGCCGTTGTACACCAGGGTGACGGGAGCCGACAGGGCATGCATGGGCTGCTGCCCGCCTTTGGGATCGACGACGATGAGACGTCGGTGCGCCAGGACGGCGTGCGGGGTCACAAAAAGGCCCTCCCCGTCGGGTCCCCGACACGCCAGCTGCGCCCCCATCACGTCCACGAGGCGGCTCTTCCCGCTGAGATCCGTCCGTCGATCGACCCAGCCCGCGATCCCGCACATGCTTCTCACTCCCGGATTCAGCGTCACGATACGCTATACGGGAAGTGGGGCCCGTGTGAGGCCTGAGCCGTCCGGGAGCGTGCGGTAGAGTCTGGGAGGTGAGGAATCGGGAGGAAGCACGACAGGGAAGACGGGAGGCCGGGAAACCCCAGCACGGATGTCCGCCCGGTCCTATGCCGGACCCAACACCCACTCCTCCCATCGCGGCGAGGTTCCCGCGAGGCGCGCCGTCACCACCTCCACCACATCGCGGAGCGCCAGCACCGAGGCTCCTCCGTACAACTGCCGGACAGCTGCAGGGGAGTCGTCCAAGTCGGCCACACTGCCAATCGGAGGAAGGTACAGGGTCGCCACCGACACCTCCGGCGCCTCTTGCCGCAACGCGGCTGCAAACACGGTGAGGTGACGCTTGGCCGTCTGGTAGGGAATGGAGGTGCCCGACACATCGAGGGGGACTGCCGGACTGGCGACCCGGGCGCCGATGTTGATCACGTGGCCGGATGCGGTCCGCAGTGCCGGCAAAAACGCCTGGGTCATGAGCATCGAGCCCACCACCACGGCGTTCAAGAGGCCCGCCACCGATGCGGGGCTGGTTTCTGTCAGGGGCCCGGCCAGGAACTGACCGGCATTGTTGATGAGCACCGTCGGTGATGCAGCCGCCAGCACCTGCTCGCGCAGCTCCTGAACGGCGGCCGGCTGCCCGATATCCGTTGCAATGGCAAGAGGTACCGGGCCCGCCTCTCCCACCCGCCGCGCCGTCTCCGCAAGGGCCTCGACGTCGCGGGCCACCAGCACTGTGCGCGCCCCGGCCCGTGCCAGGCCGATGGCCAGCGCTCGACCGAGACCCCGGCTCGCGCCGGTGATGACGACCACATCCCTGTCCAGCCGTTCCATCCCGGACGCCTCCCCGGCTCGGTTAGAATCGTAACCGACACTACGTTTCCTATATTGTACCGGGGCGGGTGGCTCTGTGGAGCGCGTGGCGCTGGTGACGGCGGGATTGAGCGGACTGGGCAAGGCAATCACCGAACGCCTGCTGGAGGAAGGGTACCGGGTTGCGGCGACGACGCGAAAACCGTCCGGCATCGCGGCCGGTGCGTCCCTCTCCCAGCGCGATCGGCTTCTCGTCGCGCGGTGGCATACGGATCGGCCCGCTACGGATGCCCGTCTTGTCGCGGAGACCCTGGATCGCTTTGGCAGGCTCGACGCGCTCATTTTGAATGCGGGCCCGTATCACCGGGTGCCGCTCAAACTGGCCGACACCCCGGATGCGATCTTCCAGTCCATGCTGGACGGCAATCTGGGGGCGTCGTTCCGACTCATGCGGGCGGCCCTGCCAGCGCTGAGAACATGTCCCCATGCCCGCATCGTCACGGTCGGGTACGTGGGCGCTGGAGCCGCTCTGGGGTGGCCCGAACGAGGGCCCTATGCGGCGGCGAAGGCGGGACTGGCCGCCCTCACGCGCACGGTCGCCGCGGAGGAACGGGAACACGGTATTACCGCCAACATGGTCTGTCCCAGCGATATCCGTGCCGGAGACAAAGGCAGGCGGGAGGGACGCGGACGTGGTCCGGTCGGTGGTGACGTCGCCCGCCTCATCAGCTTTCTTCTTGCGGAGACGTCTGATCATCTGACCGGCCAGGTACTGGACCTCGCATTTGCGCCCGCTAGCATGGCGGCCAAGGCGGGAATCGCCGTGCCGGTTCCGTCCCGACAGCGCCCTCGGGGCTCGGCCGTCCATCCGCGGGGCTGGTCGGCGCCCGGGCGGATTGAGGACGCGCGGCTTTGCGGCGATGAGTGGGAGTACCAGGTTCGCATCGCCGAGCTGCTGGCCTGGATCCGGGAGAGCGATCTCGAGGCGCCGGGAGAGAGCCAACCGTGAGCGGTGCCTTTGCGCGGTTGGCTCCCACGGGTGTGGCGGCAGCCGTCGATTTTCAAAACGGGGATCCATTGCGTCCGGTCGCGGAATGGCCGCCAGGGGTTCCTGGTGAGAGTCACGCCTGGCTCGTTCTGGGAGTGGCGCACGGCCGGGTGCCGACGCTGTGGCGGGTGCTGGACTTCGACAACAAACATGGTGAGGAGCCGGTAGGCTCCCGGATCGCGGGGGTGGTGGACAGTCTGCTGGCCCACTTTGCAGGCGAGGGGACTAGGGCGTTTTATCTTCCCTCGAAAAGTGGGTGGGAGCAGCCGGTGGGCCATGCCGGCCATCTCTTTGCCTGGCTTCCGGAACTCACGCCTGCCGGTCAGGAACAACGGCTTGTGGAGGGCTTAGAACGAGTGCTTGGCCGCCATCCGGCCGCATTATCCGCGTACGAACGAGCCAGGGTCGGCCTGGACCCCGACCTTCGCATCTTCTTCCCACCGGACGACGATGTGGGCGCGGCGCTGTCCTTGACGCCCGTTGTGAAACTGTACGACTTCCGCCGAGCCTGGGTGCGTTTTTCGAGACTGGATTGAAAAAACTCTAACCGTCGACAGTGTGAGCCGCTACAATATCAGCAAAATCAAGCCGGGGGTGCCGCGTGGGCGACCTGATGGTACTGACGACCGCCGGGGTCACTGCCACTGACCGCATCGTTGTGGGCATTGGTCTCGTGCTCATCATGGCGGTGGCCCTGGTCGTGTTCTGGGCTTATCGCGGCAACGCTACCCAGCCCAAGCGCAAGGGGCTGGTGCGGCGGCAGTGGACTGTCATCAAGGGCGGCAAGAAGCACGAACCCGTGTTTCCTCCGAAGGCCGGATCGCGCGGCGCGAAAAGGGACGCAGGATCCTAGCCAGGTTCGCTCGGGCCGGGACGGCCCCGCCGCTTCTGAATCCGGCGCAACACCTGCCAAGCCATAACGCCGGTAGGCACGGCCCATCCCACCATGCGGGCGCGGCTGACGCGCGGGCGCTTCGGGGTGGTGCCCTGTGACTTACGCCGCCAGGCGAGGAGGGCGGCTGCGGCTTCGGCTGCGAGGCCCGCGTAGCGGGCGCCTGATCCCCAGGTCTCCACGGTGGACGTTACGTTGTGGGCCGTCTTGCCCACCTCGTCCATCGTGGCCCGCACACGTTGCCGCAGGTGCCCCGCCTCGGCCTTGATCTGGCGTTCGAGCCTCAGGAGGCGCACTATCAGGATTCCCGCCAGCACCACGACCCCGACCACCACCAGCGCGATGATGGCCAGAATGATGACGATCGCGGTGAGGGCGGCCGTAACTGACATGAGTGCCTCCTTCGGCCCGTTCAGCGGTCATATCTACCAGCACGGAGCCGGACACTGGATGACGCGCTAGATGGAGGGAACCTCTGATTCGTCAGTGGCGACGTGGTTCTGCACGCGTGAGAGTTCCGTCTCGTGTCGGAACAGGGCGGCACTTTGCTCACGGACGGTCTTTTGCAGATCTCCTACGGTGGTCCTCAACTGATCCAGGGAATCGCGCGCGCGATTCTTGATCGTGCTGCGCGTGTCCTCGCCAGATGACGGTGCCAGGAGGATTCCCGCCATGAAGCCCAAGACGACGCCAATGGCGATCCCACTCATCCGATCCCAGGATCTATCGTTCACGTTACGCCTCCTATGGCAGGTCAGATTCGGTCCGGTTTCGGGAATCTCATCGCGGGGATAACGATGCATCTCGCCGGCCATGGACTACCCCCGATTACCCCCATTGTCTCATAAGCGCGCACGGTTAGGGCGTTCATGACAGCCTTGCGGGCGGGCGCTATACTAGGCGCGGGATTTTATCTCGACTCCCGGAGGAGGACCGTCATGCCGCATGTCATCACCAACCGGTGCGTGGGCACCAAGGATCAGAGCTGCGTCGAGGTTTGCCCGGTCGATTGCATCCATCCGGCCAAGAACATCGACGGCGACGCGGCGTTCGAGGAAGCGCCCCAGCTCTATATCGACCCGGACGTCTGCATCGACTGCGGCGCATGCGTGCCTGAATGCCCGGTGGATGCCATTTTTATGGATGACGAATTGCCCGAGGAGTTTCGCGAATTCCTGGAAGTGAATGCGAACTTCTACAAGCCACAGGGGTAAACGCTCCAGGGTTTGACATGCGGGACGACGGGCGGTGCAAGCCGCCCGTCAACGATCTCGGCCGGGTTCGCGCCGGGGACGCAGGATGACCGCCGCCAGCGGCGGAAAGGTCACCGGCAGAAGGGCCTGCGCGCGGTCAAAACGAGCCTCCCGGCATCCCAGATTCCCGATGTTGGAGCCGCCGTAGCAGGCGGCGTCCGTGTTCACGATCTCATCCCAGGGTCCTCCCTCGGGAACCCTGAGGAGAACCTCTGTGCGCGGTTCTGGCGTCGCATTGACGGCCACCAGCAGGGGTGGGGCATCTCCATGGCCGAACCGCAGGAATGCGTAGAGCGTTTCGTCCGGCGCGTGGGCCTCGACCCATTGGAACCCCTGGGGACTCACATCCAGCTCATGCAGCGCGGGCTCGGCCGTGACAAGGCGGTTCAGCTCCGCCACCAGCCCCAGGATGCCGCGGTGTCCGAGGTCTTCGGTCTCACCCCAGTGCAGCTGTCCCTCGTGCGCCCACTCTTCGGCCTGTCCCCACTCGCCGCCCATGAAGAGGAGCTTCTTCCCCGGCATGGTGGCCTGCAGAGCCAGCAAGAGACGCAGATTGGCCCGCTGCTGCCAGGGGTCGCCCGGCATGCGCGAGAGCAGCGATCCCTTGCCATACACCACCTCGTCATGCGACAGGGGAAGGACGAAGTTCTCGCTCCAGGCGTAGACGCTGCGAAAGGTTAGTGCGTCGTAGTGATAACGGCGGTGGATCGGGTCGCGGGCAAGAAACTGCAGGGCGTCGTGCATCCAGCCCATGTCCCACTTGTACCCGAAGCCGAGCCCGCCGCCGTCGGTCGGCCGCGAAACGCCCGGCCAGGCGGTCGATTCCTCGGCATAGGTCTGCACCCCGGGGTAGCGGCCGTAGACCTCACGGTTGAGGCGCTGGAGAAACTGGATGGCGTCCAGATTCTCGCGCCCGCCTTCGCGATTCGGGAGCCACTCGCCGGCTTTGCGCGAGTAATCCAGATACAGCATGGAGGCGACGGCATCGACCCGCAGTCCGTCAACATGGTACTGGTCAAGCCAGAAGAGCGCGCTGGATAGGAGAAAGCTGCGCACCTCGTGGCGGCCGTAATTGAAGATGAGGGAGTGCCAGTCGGGATGGACCCCTCGGCGGGGATCGGCATGCTCGTACAGATGGGTGCCATCAAACCGGCCGAGGCCGTGGGGATCGTCCGGGAAGTGCGACGGCACCCAATCCAGGATCACCGCAATGCCGGCCTGATGCAGACAGTCGACGAGATACATGAAGTCTT
>JBMFXK010000160.1:0-6681 GCA_049964315.1 Clostridia bacterium
GTCGTCGGACCCGTCTATCGCCTTCTCAAAGATGGTGGGGTTCGAGGTCATGCCCCGGAGGCCCTCGCCGATGAGGCGCTCGAGATCCCCGTTCTGCAACAGGTCGCGACGGATGAAATCGAGCCAGATGCTCTGGCCCTGCTCCAGGAGACGCTCGACGTTGTTCATGAAACTCCTCCCCCGAGTAGGTCGGTGGCCACCTGCACCACATGTTCGGGCGTGAAGCCGAAGTGCTGGAAGAGGTCCTGGTCGGGTGCGGAGGCGCCGAAATGGTCAAGTCCGATGGCGTGGCCGTGCAAGCCGATCCATTCGTGCCAGCCATGCGTGCTGGCGGCCTCGATGGAGATGCGCGCACTGACAGCGGGCGGCAGCACGCGGTCGCGATACGCGGCCTCCTGTTCGCGGAATAGCTCCCAGCACGGCATACTCACCACGCGGGTGGGAATTCCCATGGCTTCGAGCCGCTCCCGCGCGGAGAGCGCCAGCGACACTTCGGATCCGGTGGCCAGAAGCAAGAGCCGGGGGTCGCCGTTGGCGGCCTCCTGCAGGATATAGGCTCCGCGCCGGGCGTCTTCAATGGGGTACTGGCGGGGGTCCAGCACGGGGAGCTTCTGGCGGGTCAGCACGAGGGCCGTCGGACCGTCGCCGTGCGCCAGAGCCAGTTCCCACGCGACCCGGGTTTCGTTGGCGTCGGCCGGCCGGATGACATAGAGCCGGGGGATGGCCCGGAGGCCAACCAGCTGCTCGACAGGCTGGTGGGTGGGACCATCCTGACCGAGGCCGATGGAATCATGGGTAAACACCGTGAGACTCGGGATGCCCATCAACGCCGACAGGCGGATGGCGGCTCGCATGTAATCGGAGAAGATGAGGAACGTGGCCCCGAAGGGACGGAGTCCCGAGAGGCACATGCCGTTGACCGCCGCGCCCATCCCGTGCTCCCGGACGCCGAAGTGAAAGATGCGCCCTGCGGGATCCGACGGGAAATCGCCCCAGGTCTTCACCCGGGTTTCGGTCGAGGGGGAGAGGTCGGCGCTGCCGCCCAGGAGCATCGGCACGTCGGCCAGTGCCTGCAGCACCTCGCCGGAGGCATTGCGGGTCGCGATACTGCCGTCGTGCCACTCCGGCAGGGCGAGGCCGCCCACATCCACCGGGCCCGGGCCGGCAAAGATCTGATCCAGTTCCGCGGCTTCGGTCGGGTACTGCTCGCGGTAGCGGCGGAACAGCTGCTCCCAGTCCACCCGCTGGTGGCGGCCGAGCCCGGAGCATGCTTCCATGTGCTCGCGAACGTCGTCCGGCACATAGAAGTCCTGGGTCGACCAGCCGTAGGCCTCTTTGGTGGCCTTCACCTCGTCGGCGCCCAGCGGACTGCCATGGGCCTTCGGGCTGTCCTGGTCGTGCGGACTGCCATAGGCGATGTGGGTGCGGACCCGGATGAGCGAGGGGCGCGGATCCATCACCGCCCGCGACACGGCTTCCCGGATGGCCTCCAGGTCGTTGCCGTCGTCGATGCCCTGGGTGTGCCAGCCGATGGCGGAGAAACGCTTTTCCATGTCCTCCGTGAAGGCCAGCTCGGTGGCGCCCTCGATCGAGATGTGATTGTCGTCGTAAAGATAAATCAGGTTGCCGAGCCGGAGGTGGCCGGCCAGGGACGCCGCCTCCTGGGAAATGCCCTCCATGAGGTCGCCGTCCGAACAGATGGCAAACACGCGCCAGTCGATGAGGGGAAAGCCGTCCCGGTTGTACCGCGCGGCCAGCCAGCGCGAGGCCATGGCCATCCCGACACCGGTGGCAAAGCCCTGCCCCAGCGGACCGGTGGTGGTTTCCACGCCCGGCGTGTGACCGTACTCGGGATGTCCCGGCGTCATCGACCCCCACTGTCGGAAGCGCTTCAGCTCGGAGAGCGGCAGGTCGTACCCGGTCAGGTGCAGGATGGCGTAGAGCAGCATCGACCCGTGGCCGGCCGACAGCACGAAGCGGTCCCGGTTGGGCCAGTGCGGGTGGTCAGGATCGAAGCGCAGGAAACGGCTGAAAATGGTGTAGGCCATCGGGGCCGCACCCATGGGCATTCCGGGGTGGCCGCTCTGGGCCTTCTCCACCGCATCCATGGCCAGCGAGCGAATGGTGGCGATTGCGCGATCCTCGATGCGAACGGGACTCTTGACCGACACGTGACCTCCTCCTTCCTGTTCCGGACAGCGCGGACCGGCGCCTTGTCCAGCTGAGAAGGCTCAAGGCAGGTTGGTTGACCCTGAGACCCGGCGCCATTGCAACCCGCCAAAATGGTAGCCTTCTCCATGTTTCTGCACAAGGGACCGGGATTTCGGCATGACAGGCCGCCTTGTCTACAGGATTCGGCGTCCGACCCGCCGGACCGGGTAGGTGTAGGATGGCTAGAAGACCAATTCTCACGCGGATCCAGGTACGAGATCGGGACCACATCAGCGGGAGGCAAAGACGGATGCCGCTCTACTATGCCGTGGACATCGGGGGCACCAAGGTCGAGGTGGCGGTCGGGAACGAAGCCGGGGAGCTTATCGACAAGCGGCGGGTGGAAACGCCGAAGCTGGGTGAAGGCGAGGCGGTGATGGACGCCCTGGCGGATCTGCTCACCAGCCTGTCATCGCCCGGGGACATCGCAGGAGTCGGGATCGCCTGTCCCGGGCCGCTTGACGCGCCGCACGGACGGGTGCTGAATCCGAGTAATCTCCTGGGCTGGCATTACCTGGACCTGACCGAGGGGCTTTCGCGCCGGCTTCATGGCCTGCCCTGCTACATCGAAAACGACGCCACCGCCGCCGGCATCGGGGAATGGCGCTGGGGGGCGGGCCGCGGCACCCGCACGATGGTGTACGTGACGGTCTCGACCGGCATCGGCTCCGGCATCATTGCGGAGGGCCGGATCCTTCGCGGCGCGGGGGACAACGCGGGCGAGCTGGGCCACGTGGTGGTGGACCCCGAGGGCCAGCCCTGCCACTGCGGCAACCGGGGATGCCTGGAGACCAAGGCGTCCGGCACCGCCATCGGCCGTTCCGGGGAAGCGCGGCGTAAAGAAAGTCCAGTACTCGATGCGGTGGCCGGCCAGGTCACGGCCGTCGATGTCTTCAGGGCCGTTGACGCGGGGGATCCGGTGGCAGTTCAGGTAGTGGACGGAGCCACGCACTGGCTGGCCTGGGCCTTTGGCACGCTGACCAACCTGTTCAACCCCGAACGGATCGTGGTCGGGGGCGGGGTGTCGGAGCGCGGTGAGGCGCTTTTGGAGCCGGTGCGGAAGAAGATGCACGCGTTCGCGATGCCGGATCTGCTGTCCGCCGTCGAGGTCGTGGAGGCGAAGCTGGGCCCCGACGTCGGTGTCATGGGAGCCCTCGCCGTGGCGCTGGACCGTTCGCAGGGCTCGTCGGCCTAGCCTTCGTGCAGGAGGACCGGTTCCTCGAGGTGGTGGACCCGCTTTTCCTCGTACATGGCGAGATCGGCCTGGCGGATGACGGAACGGACGTCGGCGCCGGGATCGCCGTGGCCCCAGCCGACGCTGACGGAGACGTCGATCGGGCGGCGGTCCGACCGAAAGCTGATGGGCTCTGACGACACGGCGCTGCGCACGCGGTTCACCCACAGACGTCCATCAGCTCGGTGCGCGCCCGGCACCACGATCAGGAACTCGTCGCCGCCAATGCGCCCCACGATGTCGCCGGGCGCCAGCACGGTCTCGATGCGGCGCACGATCGCCCGCAGGACGGCGTCGCCGCCTTCATGCCCCAGCACGTCGTTGTAGCGCTTGAAGTAGTCCACATCGACATACAGGATGCCGATAGGCGCGTTTGACAGACAGTGCTGCGCGTAGTCGATGGCGTAGGTCCGAGAGCGGCTCGCGGTCAGCGCATCGTGGTTGAGCCCGCGATAGGTCTGCTGCACCTCTACGTACAGCTCCTGCCACAGCACCACCAGCAGCAGGAGACCGCCAACCCAGGTGGTGGGATAGGCACTCGCGTGGTGATGCGCCCAGTAGAGGTCGTTGAACAGGAGCGGCACCATCAGGAAGACGCCCCAGGCATAAATCAGATGGCGGCGGCTGGGACGCTGCCGGTAGTTCCGCACCAGGAGCACGGCGATGGCACCCCAGCCCATGAGCCCGATGACGTCGCGCAACAGACCCAGGGGCGAGTGCGCCAGATGCAGCTCGAAGAGTCCGCCGGCCATCTTGTCCACCGGATACAAGGGCGTCCAGCCCGGCCACAGCGCCACCAGCAGGGCCGCGAATCCTCCCACCCAGAGCCAGCGGAACCAGCGGCCCGGCGGCAGGTTGGCAATCCGGGAGAACGCCTCCACCAGACCGACCGCCCTGAGAAACGCCATCGGAATCAGGAAGCGCCCGAACTCGGACGCCGTGGCGGCGGTGGGCGCCCCGATGACGAGGGCAAGCAGGATCCAGTAAAACGCGTTGGAGAGGCTGGCGCGGAAGAACACCCGTGCGGTCTCGGCCCACATTCCCCGCTGGTAGACGAGGAACAGGATGGCCATGACGAGGCCGGTGACGGCCAAAAGCCACAGCGGCAAGACCCCAAGCGGGATGATAAGACGCGTCATGCATGCCTCCCATCGCGACGTCAGCGTTCGACGTGCCTCTGGTTGTCCCTTTTTTCGCGCCGACTTAAAGATGGGCGCGCAGAAAGCGGGTGAGGTCGGCCAGTTCCGCAGGGTGCAGCCCGTGGCCGCCAGGATAGGTGCGGGACTCGACCGCAGCGCCGACCAGCTCCAGGCGCCGCGCCAGGCCGAGGCCCCAGGTGACCGGCACGACGGGGTCGTCCTGACCGTGGCCCAGAAACACGAAAAGCCCGCTCAGGTCCGGCAGGCGTTCATCCGGCGGCAGATAGCCGCTCAGGATGACGGCGGCGGTCGGCTTCGGACTCAGGGAGCGGGCACAATAGGCGGCGGCCATGAGTCCGCCCTGGCTGAAGCCGCCAAGAACGAGGCGTCCGGCGTCCACCCCGCCGGCGTCGACGAGAACCTGCAGGGTGGCCGAGAGCTCGTCCAGACTCTCCTGCAGTTCACCGCCGTCCGGCTGCCCCGCATGTTGCGGGTCGTACCATTGATAACCGTCAAAATCGGCAATACGCCGCGGTGCCCGCGGCAGGATGACCCGCACCCGGGGATCCGCTTCGTGCGCAATCCAGGCCATATCCTCCTCGTTGGCGCCATAGCCGTGCAGCAGGACCAGCGTGGGGTGCGGGGCCGTCCCGGTCAGGGCATCGCGTTCCCATAGATGGAGCATATATCCTCCTTCAATCCCTTCAATCTGCCTGCTTTCATCGGTTGTGAGGCCGCTAAGTTCCTTCCAGCGGCATGGCGCAGCGGCAGCCAGTCAGGCATCACTAGCGCCGGCTCGGCTCCGCCCTCCGGGCGCGCAGGAGGAGACGGGCCGGCCGTGTGGATGCGCCTTCAGAGTAACGCCGATGAGCGGGAGCCGGCGATCCTGCGTCCTGTTTGCTCGGGTACACTAAGAGCCGAGCGCCACCGCATCTGCGACAGCGACTTTCCATGCTAAGGAGCGAACTCTTGCCCAGCGAGTCCTCCCAGCCAGGTCACCGCACCGCGATCCTGGTCGGGCTCATGATGATGATGGGGCTCACGGCGATGGACAGCACCATCGTCGCCACCGCCATTCCCAACATCGTGCATGACCTCGGTGGTTTCAGCCTCTTCCCCTGGGTCTTCTCCCTCTACCTGCTGGCCCAGGCCGCCACCGTCCCGATTTACGGCAAGCTGGCCGACCAGTACGGCCGCAAGCCGGTCTTGATGTTTGCCGCCCTGTTATTTCTGCTGGGCTCTATTCTTTCCGGACTGTCCTGGGGCATGGTGCCGCTCGTGGTGTTCCGCGGCATCCAGGGCCTGGGCGCCGGCGGCATCATGCCCATTGCCACCACGGTCGTCGGGGATCTCTACAGTGTGGAGGAACGGGCCCGGATCCAGGGCTTCCTCTCGTCCGTCTGGGGCATCTCGGCCATTATCGGGCCCGCAATCGGCGGGCTTCTGGTCCAGTACGCGTCCTGGCATTGGATCTTCTACATCAACATGCCGCTGGGCGCGGCGGCGCTGTGGCAGGTCCAATCCTATCTCCACGAACACGTCGAGCACCGCAGGCACCGCATCGACTTCCAGGGCAGCGCGCTCCTCTTGGTCGGGATGGTGCTTGTGATCCTCGATCTGCTGGAGGGCGGGGTGGGATGGCCCTGGGTGAGTGCGCCGTCGCTGATGGTGATGGCCGCGGGGGTTCTGGCCCTGGCGGGTTTTGTGGTGGTGGAGCTGCGCGCGGTCGAACCGGTGCTGCCCCTGTGGGTGTTCCAGGACCGTTTCCTGGTGGGAGCCAACCTGGGCTCCATGATGGTGGGCCTGATGTCCATCGGCATCTCATCCTTCCTGCCCACGTTCGTGCAGGGGGTGGAGGGCGCCACGCCGCTCATCGCCGGCTTTGCGCTTGCCGCCATGTCCATCGGCTGGCCGCTGGCCTCAAGTCAGTCGGGCAAGCTGTATCTCAAAGTGGGCTTCCAGCGCACGGCCCTGCTGGGCGGGGCTGTCACTGTCGTCGCCAGCCTCCTGTTTGCGAGCCTGGGGCTGGGCAGCACCCCGCCTGAAGCGGCCGCGGCCAGTTTCGTGCTGGGCTGCGGGCTTGGTCTCATGAGCACG
>JBMFXK010000161.1:0-6667 GCA_049964315.1 Clostridia bacterium
GCGACCACGTCCACGTTCCAGCTGTGGGTGACGCACGATCACGGTGAGAACTGGCAGTGCCTCACCTTCCCAACCCGTGACCAGGGCCTTCTTGCGGGATACATCGCACTCGATTTTGTCTCCAGCCGGATCGGGTTTCTCCTCACGGATGCCGGTGTGTTCCGTACCCTTGACGGGGGCCGCATCTGGAGGCGGGCGGCGGGCGGGTCCGTTCCTTGAAGGCCCAACGGCCGCGGTCACTGATTCCAGGCACAGAGGGAAGGAGGGCCCAAGACGGCAACCAGGCAAGTCGGCGTGCTGATTTTCGAAGGCTGTGAGCCGCTCGACGTGTTCGGACCGGTAGAGGTGTTCGTGGCGGCGCGCTACCCGCATCAGGAGGAACCGCCGCACCCGTTTTCGGTGGTGACGGTCGCCGAAGAGAAGGATCCGCTCGCGCTGCGAGGCGGCATTCGCGTCGTGCCCGACTACACGTTTCACGACTCTCCGCCCTTAAACGTGCTCCTCGTGCCTGGTGGGCCGGGCACGCGAATTCAGTATCGGAACCAGGCCCTGCTGTGCTTCATCCGAGCGCAGGCGGGTCACGCGGACATCGTCGCCTCCATCTGCACGGGAGCCGCCCTCGTGGGGGCGGCCGGCCTTCTTGATGGCATGGCAGCCACCACCAACCGGCGCTCGTTCTCCTGGGTGGAAAGCGTCGTTCCGAACGCCGTGTGGGACCCGCGCGCCCGCTTTGTGGACAACGGCCGCATCGTGACCTCCGCCGGGATTTCGGCCGGCATCGACATGGCGCTCCACCTGGTCGAACGACTGCTGGGACAGGAAGCGGCGGAGGCGGCGGCGCACCGCATGGAGTACACCTGGGTCCGAGGGTCGGCACCGCCGACGGCTTAGGCAATCCGCCGAGGTCTTCAGCGGTCAGGTGTCGCTGCCGGTCACCGGATCCTTCAGGCCCAGTGCCAATCCCACGCTCATCGCGCTCGCGCCAGCGACCCACCAGATGACATCATGAAAACCCAGCGTGGCCGCGTGCGTCAGCTGATGCGGGACGGGGATTGATAAGGGCCGTCCCGCGCGCACGGCTCCTCTGCTGCCGGGTGGGTGCCCGATTCGATCCAGGGCCGCCAGTGTGCGCACGCGCTCGCGTGCTTGAAACCGGGTGACGATGAGGGCGATGCCAAGCGTCCCGCTTACCCGCTCCACCACGTTGAACAATGTGGTGGCGTCGGGGACCTGATCCTCGGGGAGACCGCCGATGAGGGTCGTGATAAGGGGCTGCACCACAAGTCCGATGGCAAAGCCGCGGCCGCAGAGGATGGCGGCCACGACAACGGGCGATGTCGCCTGCGTCGCCGCCAGGAGCCCCACTGTACCTGCCGTCAACAGCGCCAGACCCGCCAGCACCGTGCGTCAGAGTCCCCATCGCTGAGGCAGTGTGAGGCCGATAAAGGTGCCCACCCCGGTCACCAGGCCCTGAGGGAGGAGGGTGAGACCTGCCGCGGTCGCCGTGCGTCCCTGAACGTCCTGCAGATAGACGGGCACCAGGAACACCATCGCGAACATGACCACCGATACGATGGCCGTGAGGAAGAGTTTCAGCGAAGCCTGGAAGTCATGCAGCAGGTGGAGGTCCAGGACGGGGCAGCTGGTGTGGGGTGCCCAGCGCGCGTAGCCGAGGAGGAGCATGGCGCCGGCAGCCCAGTACGGCCACACGCCTGAAGCGAGCCACCCCTGCGAGGGACCGAGGGCGGCCCCGCAGCTCAGTCCGACCACGCCCGCGGCCAAGAGTCCGAAGCCCACCCCATCAAACCGCCCCGCGCCGCCTGTAGCCGCGGCAAGGTCGGGCGGGATGTGTCGTGTGCCCCACATCGCGACGGCTCCGACCGGGACGTTAATCAAGAAAATCGCCGGCCATCCAAACGCCTGGATGAGCAGGCCTCCAAGCGCCGGACCAATAGCCGGGGCCAGGAACAACACCATCCCGGCTGCCGAAGACATCCGGCTCCGTGCACGGTCACCGCCCAGAAGCATGTGCATGGCCAGCGGAACCAACAGGGCACCGAAAGCTCCCTGCAGGATGCGAATCGTCACCAGCACCGGGACGGTGGGGGCGAGAGCGCAGAGCCCCGACGCGGCCGTAAACCCGAGGAGGCTTAAGGCGTATACCCGCTCAGTTCCCCAGCGTTTGGCGATGTAAGCCGCGGCCGGCCCCCCAGCCCCAGCGCCAGGAGATAGGCGCTGGCGACCCACTGCACACCGGCGATGGACGCGTGCAGACTCCGGGCCATCGCGGGCAGGACCACGTTGATGACGCTGCTGTCGATCATGGACATGAACGGACCAGCCAGTAGGCCCGTCTGAGCCCAGAACCCGAGTCGTGGCGGCTCTTCCCCATCTCCGACCACTTTCGATAGACTGACTTCCCGGTCAATTTGACGAGATAAAAAATCAGGCATTGCTGCCCCGGGCAAACAGCGCCAGCAGAGTGTCCCGCACAGCGGGGATGGACCGGGTCATCACGTGGGCCACGGCCAACCCCTGAATAGACGCACTGAAGACCAGGGCGAGGTCCGCGGGGTCGCCCGAAGCCAGCGTTCCTTCCTCCTGCCCTCTTCGAATCAGCGCTGTCATCAAGGCCTGCGTACGGCGGACCAGCCGCTCTGCGTCTACCCGTGCCGCCTCCGGAACCGCGTCGCTGACCAGCGTCTGCAGCACTACCATGAAGAGATCGGGCTGTTCCTGCAGCCCCGCCACCACCTCGTCAATCAGCCAGGCCAGCCTGTCAAGCGCGCTGTCCGCCTGGTCACCGGCGGCCTCGTAGACGTGAATCGTCCCGGCGGCAGCGCGTGCCACCAGCGTGGTGTACAGTGCCGCTTTGTCGCCGAAATAGTGGTACAGCAAGCCCTTGCTGATACCGGCTTCCGTCGCAATGTCCTCAACCCGGGTCCCGACGTAGCCGTTTCGCGCGAAGACGGCCGCCGCCGTCGCACGGATCTGCGCGGCACGGTCTTCGCGAAGCCGCCGATTGGCTTCCGCGGTGCGGGGCATAGCTTTCACCTGATTCTTGTGTTGACTGTACGTTCACTTTTACCGCATGCAGAGAGCGCCGTCCACGGCCCCCACGTCCGCCTGTTGTCGACCGGGTCTGGTGGCGGGCCGCCGTTGCAGCCGTTTACTCCCGGTCCCGCGGGCGTTGTGACCGGGATGACCTCCGTCGTGGTACAGCGCCTCGATGTTGTGGCCATCCCAGTCCAGCAGGCAGGCGGCAAGCATTCCATTGGACGAATGGACGAATGGACGAATGGACGAACCTACCCCCACGGCCCCGAGATGAAAGGCGTCCACCTTCGCCCGTTCCGCAAGCAGACATGAAGCTGGAGAGAGGGGCGGGTCCGGATATTGAGGTGGGTGCCGCACGCGGTCTCGGCGCTGCCCCCGAACTTAGGTCTGCGGAGAGGACTCAAGAGGATTGTCTAGAAGGCCACGCACTCTCGCAGCCGCCGGCAGACTGCACGGCGCTGGGCATGGATCCCGCGTAGCAGCTGAGTGCGTCACGGCTGCCCCGAGGACGACGGCATTTGCTGAGCCGAGCCAGTCGCGGCCCACAGGGGAACGCCTACCAAGAGGAGGGCCACGACGCCGACCCACCACCACATGTGAAACTCGTAGAACGCCAGGCCGCCACCGCCCAGCAGGTACATCATGCGAAACACCCAGGCGGAGCGCCGCCAGATGAGCGTGCCGAATGTGAGATACAGGACGGCCCCGCCACCCAGGACCCAGGGACGGAGCGCTTCGTACAAGCCCGGCGGCAGCATCCCCTCACCTCGCTCATTCTCAGCATAACTGCCGCGAAATTTGGCGGGAAGCCATTGGCTCCTGGATGCTGCGCGCGGGCGTCTTCAACGGTGTGCGTGACGTAAACTGACATGTTTGCGGTTTAGCACCCTGGGCAGAGAAGCGCCGAGCGGGTGCGCTAGGCCGACGGGAGTGTAACGGCCCGGGAGTTTCCGGCGCACCCCGTGCGGGCCGACGTGAATGGAGAGCCCTAACCGGCGCAGGCCATGGTTCCGCCATCTGGGCGCGCGGCCGAGGGCGGCCGCCCGGCATACTCCAAGCCCGGCCGACCTCTGGGGACCAGCAGCACTACGACCGTATGCCCGCCCCGCCGCCCGGACTCACGGCGCGCGCTTCGCTGTCCTCAAGACGGGCCAGAATGTCGCGAGCCAAACGCCTCATTTCCTCACGCAGAGCGGGAGGCGCCAGCACCTCCGCTTCTCCCCCCAGTCGAAATAGGTCGCGGGCCGTCTCCTCCACGGTCTCGAACGGCAACCGTACTTCGCGCCAGCCGAGGGCGTCCGCCTCACCGAGCTCCCGCATGCCAGCGGTGTAAACAGCTGTCCCGAGATGGGTGACCTGGCGCAATCCCTCCGGCGATATTCTGAGGACGGCTTCCAGCGCGTACACCCGCCCGATAAACTCGGCTGAGGCACGCTTCCAGTACCCAGCCAGGTCGAATTGGGCCGGACGCGAGGCGTATTCGTCCAGCAGTTCCACACTCTGGATTGCGGCAACCCGGTAGGTGCGTGCCTTCTTCGCGTCATGGTCCTGCGCCACCAGATACCACGTGCCGCCCTTCAGCACGAGCCCCAGCGGCTCCAAGGTACGGGTCCGCTCGGCGCTCCAGCTTCGATAGCGAACGCGGATGACGCGCCCGCTGAACGCGGCGTCCGTCACGACAGCCAGGTGGGGGGGTTCGTCGGGAGCGCCAAACCAGCTCGCACCTTCAACGTAAAGCCGCTCCCGCATCAGCGCCGTCTGCCGTCGCTGCTCCGGTCCCATGACCGCCAGCAGTTTCGCCTGGGCTCCCGCCAGGGCCGGTCCCCAGCCCAGCCGGCGGACCGCATCGGGCAGGCCGGCCAGCCATAACGCGCCGGCCTCAGCCGACGTAAGTCCCGGGGGGCGCATGCGGTAGCCCTCCATCAGGCGGTAGCCGCCGGC
The DNA here is from genome assembly GCA_049964315.1 of Clostridia bacterium. Lineage (GTDB taxonomy): Bacteria > Bacillota > Sulfobacillia > Sulfobacillales > JAIMBI01 > JAKATP01. The sequence continues at coordinate 4,999 of JBMFXK010000161.1, forward strand.
AGCCCCGCGCTCGGCATAAACCGGTACACCGGCCGCGGCGAGCGCGTCCATGTCCCGGAAGATCGTGCGGACAGACACTTCGAATTCATCCGCCAGCTCCTGGGCGGTCATACGGCCGCGGCCTTCGAGCAAGAGAGCGATGGCCGTCAGACGACTCGCGCGCATCGAATCCACTCCCATACCTGACGTCCGTGGCAGGTTTCCATTCTATGCTTTTCCCGTTCGGACGCGGTGGGAAGATCGTCGCGGCAACCCTGCCCCCACGGACCTGACAGTGCGCGGCGCCGGCAACGTTCGGCGTGGCCGCCACCCGGCTGCAGACGCCTTTTGTCCAGACCGACATCGTTCACTGCCAGCCGCCGGTGATCAGAGGAGGTTTCGTAAATGTCTCGGATAGCACTGGTCGAGGCGTCGGACGCCATGAATCTGCCGGAACCCGTCATGCGTCGCGACCTGGCCTGGGCCATGTTCTGGCCAAAGACTCCCGCCGGGTCGCTGCCAGAAGGAGGCGGCGAGCACTTCGTGCGGTGGGCGTGCTGGCTTTGGGAGTCGCTTGGATACGAGACCGGTTCCTGCGCATGGGCGCGACGCCCACCATCTGGGTGCTGGCCCTCCCCTCGAACCGGCCGGCGCGGGCTTGTGACCCGGCTCCTATCATTCTGGACGGCGGACGTTTACTGGGTGGAGCAAGACGAGGCCAAACAGACAGACTTTACAGGCGTCACAAACCGCTGGTTCCCGCCGGTGCGGGATGTGCATTCCCGACCGGCACCCGGGTCCGTCTGGGATCTCGGGACGGCGTCCGGCCCGAACGGAGAGGACCTCTACCTGAGCTGAGCACTCGGTGTCGGCCATCTGGCCGCCAACGTGCAAGTCGTCAACCCTGGCGTTGGGTCGACCTTCACAGCCACAGCAGTCAGGGCGAGCTGTACCTGATCTTAAGCGGGCGGGCCATCAACCAGATCGCATCCCATCGTGTGGCGGCCGGGCCGGGCTCTCCCGTCGCCAAGCCCAGCGGCCCCGATCTGACCAGCAAGATCTTCGCGGACTGCGGCGAACCCGTCGTGATCCTCGACATCGAGGCGGTGGCCACTTACTATGGCCGCAAGGACCTGTGCGTGTGCCCGGACGACCACCTGATTATCTTTCAAGGAACCAGATGGCTCTCGACGGCACCCCTGGATGCGATGGAACCCATCGGATGACCAGAAGAGTGGGAGACGGCTGCGGTCCGACCGGGTCCCGGCCCGTATTCACGAAAATGGGGTGACGAGTGACGGGCAGCGTCGAGATTAGACCCGCGACGGCAGAGCGCTGGCCAGACATCGTCACAGTGTTCGGGCCGCGCGGCGGCGACCCGTCATGGTGCTGGTGTCAGCTGTTTCTGCGGGCGGCGCTCCCTCAGCCCGAAGAGGCTCGGGACAATCGCGCGGCGCTGTGCCAGGAGGTCAGGCAGGCGGCGGTGCCGCCGGGGCTCCTGGCCTACCGGGATGGCCGCCCCGTGGGCTGGACCCGAGTCACTCCGGTTACCGAGCTGCCCGGAATCCTCGGCAACCGCGCCATTGCGCGCGTGCTCCCCCGGGACACGGCCGGGATATGGTGGGTGGCGTGCTTTGCAATTCAGAACCGGCACCGCCGCTCCGGCGTGGGCCGGGCCCTGCTTGATGCC
>JBMFXK010000162.1:0-6662 GCA_049964315.1 Clostridia bacterium
GGAGCTGGAGACGGTCGGCAAGCGCCGCACGTTCGGTCACAGTGGCGGTTTCCCCGGCCACATCACGAAATCGAAGGCGGATCCAAAGGACCGCATCGTGGTCGTTGCGTTGACGAATTCCCTGGACGGGCCGGCCAGCCAGATCGTAAACGGCATCTATAAGATCATCGACTATTTCCAGGAAAACACCCCGGATGTCGCCACGCATGACGTCTCACACCTGGAGGGCTTCTATGAGCAGCTCTGGTCCACGACGGCCGTGGCCGCCACGAAGCGCGGGCTGGCGGCGGTGGACCCCGACCAGTGGGAACCGTTTCAGGCCGTGGAGACGCTCGAGTACGTGGAGCCTGATACCTTCCGCATCGTGGACGCCGACAGCTACGGATCCGCGGGTGAACTGGTGAAGTTCAACGTGCGCGACGGGAAGGTGGAGACCATCCGCTTCACGGGTGCGACCGTATGGCCGCGCGACGTGTGGCAGGAACGGCAGCGGGGCCTCGACCGGATCGGCTGAACCGCGCCGCCTTGCGAGGGGGTGACCCGTACTCACGTCTGCGCTAGTCGAGCCGGTGTGGTACGGGTCGAGTCTGGTCCCGCCAAGTACCGGGGCCGTCCTGCGGTTCACGTCTGCCAAGCCGCAGGGAGGCTCTGTCTGGTGGCCGCATATTGGAGGCGGCTTTCTCGTGCACGTGGCTTTTACGGGCGGACTCGCGCTGAATCGCGCCTTCTACGAAGAGGCGGCCCGACCCATCCTCGCGCAGGCCTTTCCCGGCCCGGCCCACGGCGCCGCCCTCATCGGCTACGGATCGACGTTCGCGGCTGCCACACGGCTTGTTCCCGGGATCACGAGTGGGATCCGCGGGTTTTGCTCTTCCTCGATCCCGCCGACCTGGCCCGGCATCGGCCCGCGATCTATCGCGCGCTGCGGCAGCACCTGCCGCCGGCCGTCGCCGGCTGCTCCACCGCGTTCACGCGTCCCGATCCCGGCCTTACCGGCGTCCATGTGCTGACCGCAAGCACCGCGCGTGACATCGACCATCACGTCACCTTGTGGAGCCTGGATGTTCTTCTGACCGAGGAGCTCGGCATTACGCGAGGATGTGAGCCCACCTTCTTGGACTGGCTCACCTTTCTGGAACCGAAGCTGCTGCAGCTGACGGCCGGGGCCGTCTTTCCCGCATGCGGGCCCGTTACCGCTGCCACCCGCGGCCGGTGTGGCTGTATCGCCTAGCGGCTTCCTGGCAGCGCACCAGTCAGCAAGAGGCGTTCCTGGACCGGGCGCGCGAAATGGGTGACGAATGAGGCAGGCGGATCGTGGCCGTGCGTCTGATGCGAGACGTCATGCGGCTGTGCTTTCTCCTTCGCCGCGTTTACAGTCCCTGCAGCAAATGGCTCGGCACAGCTTTTGCCTCGCTGCCGGACGTGGTGTCTCTCGGCGCGGTGCTGGACGACGTCCTGCGGGCGCCGGACCTGGAGGCAGCAGAAGCGGCCATGGCGGCCGCGCATGAGATCGGGGCCCGCTGGCAGAACGCTCCTGGGGGAATCCCCCCTGAAGACCCGTCGGTGCGATGGTTCGTCGACCGCCCCTACATCGTCATCGACGCGGGACGCTTTGCCCGTGTGCTTGGTGACGCGCGGATGCCCCCGACTTCCAAGCGGCCATCCACCGGGAGGGCCTGACCGGCGCGGTCGACCAATGGGTGGATGCTGCCGACATCCTGACCAGCGCTCCTTCCTGCCGCGCGCTTCTCGCCGTCTATCAAGGCCGCACCGCGCAAAACGAGTAGGGGGCACGGCAGCTGCGCGGCGCCGGAAGCGCCTACGGTCATGGTGCCAACCGGCCCGTCGGTGCCCGACGTCGGGCGCGCGCCTAACCGCCCGTGCCCTCGTCCGGTCCCTGGATGATTCGCGTCACCAGCCCGGGCCATGCCTGGGCCCACGACGGCAGGCTGGTCCCGTGACGCCACGCCATCGCCAGCGGCCGCAATGGAAACTGGGCACCCGCCAGCATCACGGCGCGCACTTCGTCCGGACGCCGCAGCCGCACCAGGGAGCGAGGCAGAAAAGCCGGCCCGACGCCGGCCGCCACCAGGGCCAGAGCCGCTTCCAGGCTGTCCACCTGAGCGCCCGCGCGGGTGCGGATCCCCAGTGTGTCGGCCGCCTCACGAATGAATCGGCCGAACCCGGTCCGATCCGACAGCACCACAAATGGCTCCTCCGCCAATTCGGCGACATCCGGACGCACGACGGCCCAGCGGTGATGGCTCGGCACCAGGAGCTCCACCGGATCAACACCGAGAATCCGGATGCTGACGCCCGGCCGGGCCCGCGAGGCGCGCACCAGACCCACGTCAACCGCGCCATCCTCCACCCAGTCCAGCACGTCCTGGCTTCTCCCCGTACGAATGTCCCAGCGCGGTTCCGACTGAGGCGCAGGCGTGCGGCTCAGGAGCGCGGGCAGCACCGTTGTGGCCATGAGCCAGGCGGAGCCGATGCGGGCCACCGGGGCGGCCGCGGCGGGAAGATCCGCCGCACGCTGGGCGGCCTGCAGTCCCGTGCGCGCCTCGGCCGCAAAGCGGCGTCCGGCGGCCGTGGCGGTCATCCCTTCCGGGGCGCGCACAAACAAATGAGTTCCGAGGTGATCTTCCAGCGCCTTTAAACGATGAGAGACCGCCGACACGCTGAGACCCAGGTGGCGGGCCGCCAGGGTGAGGCGCCGCGTGTCCTCGACGGCGACCACCAGGGCGAGATCTTTGAAGTCCAGGTCGGGCAGGCGCATAGCTTCTCCTTCGCGGAGCGCGTCAGCGTGGATCCGGCCGGTCAACCGGGTCAACCGGGTGGCCCGGTGCCGATTCCTCCGCGCGGGGGGAAGGCGGCTGCGGCGGAGCCGGCGGGATCGGGGGCAGGATCTGACGCGTGCCCACGTGCATGGGTACGGTGCCGACGACGACATCGGTCCGGCGTTCAAGCGCCCGTCGGAGAATTCGTCCCATCCGGTTGTGCAGCAGCCCCTGCAGCGGATTGGTCGCGATCACTTCCGGAATCAGCACCAAGATGCGGGAACCCTCACGCCGTTCGAGCGACGAGATGAAGCGAACCAGAGGTCGCACCACGGAGTGGAACTGCGAGTGCAGGACGACGAGCCGCACGCCGGTGTTCCAGGCCTGCCACCGCTCCTGGACCTGCTCCTCGGTGAGGCTCTGACCCGGTTCCGGGTCGAATATCACGGTGACGGCCAGCACCTCCGTCGAGATGGCGAGAGCATGCGCCAGAGCCCGTGCGGCCAGGGTGTTCAAGTCTGGGGTGACCGGGACCAGCACCACCGGTGCGGGACGGGCGATGACCCGGGGCATCTCTACCGGATGCAGGAGCTCGCCGAGGCGTCGATAGTAGCCGGCAATGGTCAGAAACATCCAGATGAGCAGCGGGATGGCGATGACCACGATCCAGGCGCCTTCCCGGAACTTGCCGTAGATGAATATCAGCGTCGCCAGACCAGTGGCCACCGCCCCGAGCCCGTTCAAGAGTGCCCGCCACCGCCACCCTGGCAGCCGCTCGCGAAGCCAGTGGCGGACGAGTCCCGCCTGGGACAGGGTAAATCCGGTAAAGACGCCGATGGCATACAGCGGGATGAGGGTCTGGGTGTCCCCGTGCGCGAACACCAGGAGAGCCGAGGAGGCCAGGGCCAGCATCCAGATGCCGGTTTCGAACACGAGCCGGTCGCCGCGGATGGCAAACACATGCGGCAGGTAGTGGTCGCGTGCCAGCACGCTGGAGAGGAGCGGCAGGCTGCCAAACGACGTATTGGCGGCCAGTCCCAGGGCCGCGGTGACGCCGAACGAGGTGAGATAGAAGAGCCAGGAACGTCCGACGGCTCCTTCCAGCACCTGCGCCAGCAGCATCACGTTGGTGCGGGGCAGCAGGTGGTAGCGGAGGGTGAGAAACGCTACGCCGATGAGAATCGAAGCCAGGATCACACCGAGCGAGCGCATGGTGGACTTTGCCCGTCTGACGCGGGGCTCGCGAAACAGGGGTACCCCGTTGGCGATCGCCTCGACGCCGGTCAGGGCCGTGCATCCGGACGAGAACGCCTTCAACAGCAGGAGGATGCCGAGTGTCTGGAACGATCCGGCCAGCATGGGGGCTCTCGTCACCACGATGGGATCCGCATGGGTGAAGCCGATGATGATGGAGATCCACATCCCACCGACAAACGCCACCGTCGGCAGCAGGAATGCCCGCGCGCTCTCGCCCACCCCGCGCAGGTTGAGGATGGTGATGAACGCCACCACGGCCAGGCAGAGCGGAAGGGTGTAGGGCAGGAGAACAGGAAAGGCGGAGGCCATGAGCGCCACACCCGCCGCCACCGAAACGGACACCGTCAGGATGTAATCCACCACCAGCGAGGCCGCCGCCACCAGGCTCGGCATGCGTCCGAGATTGGCGCGGGCCACGGCATACGCACCGCCGCCGTTCGGGTACGCCTCAATCACCTGACTGTATGAGAGCACCAGGAGCAGCAAGAGGGCGACGATGGCCAGGATGACGACCAGCAGCTGACGCATGGCCGCCGCCCCCGCCCCCACCAGGACGACGGCAATGGCTTCCGGCCCGTAGGCGACGGACGACAGGGCGTCAAGGGCCAGCGCCGCGAGACCCTCGGGGACCGATACCTGCTCCGCGCTGGCTTCGCGCGACCGGAGCGGGCGCCCGATAATAACCTGCCACAAGCCCTGCCATACCTTTTCCAGAGTCGGCACAGTACCTCCATGCGATTGCCCGACCACTAAAGCCCCCACGGCTCCTCGCGCCACCTTATGATCATGGCGGCATCGGCCCCGCAGCGATTCATGTCCCCACCGGCGATTTCGGACGAAACAGGGCGTGCGGGACGGCTCCCGAAAACGCCTGTGGTCCCTTCCGGTCGATGGTTATTGTACCGAGTCATCATATCGCCCGGCGAACATCAGACAGGCAACGTTCACGGCTCTTTGCCGGTGGTGGCCATGGAGAGGTGCGGGGGTGTCGTACGTCAGGATGGCGGGACGTATGGGTCGGCCTGGTCTATGACGGCAGCGCAACCTCCGCCAGCCGGGAGGAGCTGCCACCCTGGATGGAGCGCAGGAGGGTCACGATGCTGTCAGCGGTCACGGCTGTCTTCTGGGGGTTGTCGGCTGCGGGCTCCACCTCGAATGACACCCGGTAGCGTCCCCGCGCTGCACGCACCTCAATCTCATGGCAGGTCCGGACGAGGCCCGGCTCGACCCGGAGGGTGGCCCGCGTCTGGTCCAGGCCAATCCCCAGCAGCCCGACGGCGGCCGCGATGTTGAGATGGCGCGGAAACGCCGCCGATGCCTCACGTGCCGTGCCTGAAAACAGCACCTTAGGCTCTCTCAGGTGCTCATAGCCAGGGATCGAGGCAGGCGGTTTGCGCGAGGTCAGGTGCACCGAGTGGATGCCTTTCTCGCGCAGGACGGCGAGAATCTCGAGGCTGCCCAGCGCCCCGGCCGACAGATACACATGGCGGTCGTGCCGCTGAGCGAGGGTAAGCACGCGCATCCGCAGGGCGTCATCCGCCAATGCGCCCGAGGAACTGATCACAACGTCATGTTGGAGCGTCAGCGCATCCGGAATGACGGTCCGCACCGCCTCATGCGAGGCACATTCGACCAGCACCGCGTACGGCTGCTGCAAGAACTCTGACAGCGATGTGCAAAGCCGCCAGGACAGAGGCGCCGGCTGCGACTCCACGAGAACGCTGCGCGAAAAGGCCGCGCTCACACGCAGCCCGGTGTCCTGAACCGAATCAAGGCAGGCGACCAGGCTCCGCCCGATCTGACCGAGCCCCAGCACCCCAATCGTCAAGCCAGGACTCCCCAGCCAGGACCCCTCCCCATCCAGAATAACGCAGGCCAGGAACGGCGGGGAGGGGTGTTACGGCGTGGCGTTCAGATAAGGCCGCGGCGCGTCCATGATGAGGGTGGCGTAGGCCCTGGCGCCGGTGGGATTTAAGTGCACCCCGTCTGGATAGAACCAGCCGTTCTGGTTGGCGCTCGCGTCGTACCAGTCAATCCGCGACGCATGCGGAAAACGTGCCGCCACCTGGCTGATGGTCTGGTTCACAACGCCCTCTCAGGGGCGGGGGACCCGGGTGTTGACCACGAAGACGTGCCGCACCGGACCGAGGCTGTCCAGGGACTGTACCAGCTGCGTCGCGGTGTACGGGCCGTTGGTGCCCAGTTCGACAACCACCAGCGGACCCATCTGACCACGTGCCCGGAGCGATTGCACGAGTGGGCCGGCGTCGATGAGCTGAAGCCCCACCTGCCCGTCGACGACGGCATTCGGCCACATCCCGTCGAGATAGGGTTTGGCGTCTACCATGACGGAGTCGCCAACGGCGGTCACCGCCGCGGGTCCCGCTGCCGAGGACAGCGGCGACGGCGAGGAGGCTCTTGCCTGAACCGGGCTGGCGCTGGCCGCGGGCACGGCCAGAGTGCCGGATGCCGTTGACGGCCGGGCGAGTGGTCCTTGAAACCCCGACACGGCCACCAGCAGGAGACCCGCGCCGCCCAGGCCCACCGAGCGGGTGACGACGGGGCGGTCGCCTGCCGCGAGCCGGACGGCATGCAGTCGTGTGGCCATGCGCCCCAACGCCCCCC
>JBMFXK010000163.1:0-6646 GCA_049964315.1 Clostridia bacterium
CCGCAATGTCCTCCGGCTTCCCCAAGTACAGCTGCCAGGTAATGCGGGGCTGGCCATTCACCCGCTTGGACTCGACGAGGTACCAGTACGTGTGGCCTTTGATCTGTTTCTTCATGAGGCGCATCGGCCGCCCTCCTGTTCGGTGCTACCACTATCCATTGCATTCGCCATGCGCCCATGATATTCCTGCCTTACCATTCGTCTAGTGTTAGGTGCTACGTAATACCTGGGTCCGGGACCTACACCCCACGGTCGGTCCCGACGCAAACGCAGACAGGGCGCCCCTTCCGAGGGCACCCCGCCGTCATTCGCTGCACGATTCCGTTGGTACTACCCCGCAACTGCTAAACTCCCGCTAGGCCTCCGGCTCGAGGGTGTCCACGACCCGGGTGTGCTCGGCGACGGCGGTGTCGCTGTACCACATGGGAACGAACTCTCCCTCCGCCCACGCTGCCAGCAGGTTCTGAGCATACTCGCCGCGCTCGGCCACACCGCCCGGCAGTACCCACCGGGATCGGTCCCAGTCAGCGATGTCAAAGACGTAGCGTGCGACCGATGTGCCCGTGACCAGGAAGTTGTCCGGACCGAAGGACGCTGCCCGCACCGACTCTCCGTCACCCGGAAGCGGGATGTCGATGCTGGGGGGCTGGGCTTGCCCTGAGAGGCGCACCGGCGGGTTGACCCGGAGCCGGTGGGCGTCGCCCCAGTGCCAGTGGGATGGCTCCGGTCCGTACTTCTGCTCCAGGTCCGCCACCGCCGCGGAAAACGTGCGTCCGAGCATGGCGTCCCATTCCGCCGCGGGAGTGAAGAGGGTATCGCGCGCGTCCACCAGCTCGACCACCCGCGCCCGGAGTCTGTTGTACGTCTGCGCCGCGCCCGGCCAGGCAGGGTCAGACAGATCGCGCGCCAGGTCATCCCCCACCAGCCGGGCAAAGACAGCCCGGGTGATATGCTCGCGCCACGTCGCGTAGACAAGCGGGGCAGCGCCGTCTCGACTCATCACGCCGTCCCAGGACGTGAGCAGCATGCGCGCTTCGCTTTCCAGCGGTGTCGCCGGCGAGATCGCGCGTGCCCGCCGGGCAAGGCGCAGCGCCGGCGGCGGGCTCACGTCCCGATGCACCTCCGGGATGGTGTCGGCCGACCAGGGAGCATTCCTCGCGTGGAGCAAATCCCAGATCCGGCGCGCCCTGTATTCAGGCGTAAACAGCGGCGCAATGGGATACGGAAAATCGGGCGTGGTCACGCGATTGTTGGCGGTGACGACTACGCCATCCTCGGGATCCAGCACCCGCGGCCACTCGTCGTAGGGAATGTAGCCGGTCCACGCGAAGCGGGGATCGCCGCCGGGCACCGGGGCGAAGAAGTTGGCCCGGCTGCGCATGGGAACCCGCCCTCGCATGAGGTAGCCGATATGCCCGGAACGGTCGCCGGCCACTAGGTTGTTGACCGGGTCCACCCACGTGCTGAGCGCGTCGTAGAGCTCCGGCACGGTCTTGGCCCGGAGCATCCGATGCAGGCAGGCGTACTGTCGGGGTTCCGGTTCGAGGGCCGTTGCCCGCACCGCCAGGCGCCGGTCGCCCAGCCGACCGATAACAGGACCCCGGGGGGTGCATTCCAGCGTGATCTCAACCGGCTCGCCGCCTCGGACGACGATGGTCTCGAGCCAGCTCTCGCTCACGTCGTCTTCGCTCTCGAGGTAGAGGTCCTGAGTGTCGGCAGCGGTGTGCGTGATGGCCCAGGCCACGTCAGGATTGTGGCCGAAGTGCGGAAAGCCGGGGACGCCGGCAAAGGTGAGGCCGATCACATTGAGACGTGCACTTTGGAGGTGAATCGGGTAGTACACGTTGGGGAGTTCCACGGCCCGGTGCGGGTCGCCGGCAACCAGGGGAAACCCGCTCTCGGTCCTGAATCCCGCCACCACCCAGTTGTTGCTCCCCGCGCCGTCGCTGGCCGCACTCGCCGGCGGAAACTCGGCGGCCGTAATGGGAATGTCGGGCCCAGTGGCCGTGACTCCGGGCGGCACCATGACCAGTGTTTCTCCGGCCAGCTTGTGCAGGACGTCGACGAAGCGCTCCGGTCCCAGACGGGATAACAGCCGGCCCCACCACAACTTGCGTTCGAAGACACCCATCAGGAGGTGGCGCACCTTCAGGACAGCCAGAGAATCCTGCGGCCGCCAGGGATGAAGCGGCCACCCTTCCTGCCGGTAGAGACTCTCGTGGCGGCGAAATCCCCGGTTCACCCCCGCGGCGTAGGCTTCGAGCATGGCGCGCGTCTCTGGGTCCAGGCCTTCCCATTCCTCAGCCACCACGCGCGCGATGCCCATCGGACGCCAGAAGCGATCGCTGGCGACACCCGCGGCGCCATCAAGCTCGGCCAGGCGGCCATACGCCGTCTTCCGGTCGCGATCCATCTGCACCATGCGGTCACAGGCGTGGACGTAGCCTTGGGCGTGGAAGAAGTCCTGATCATCTCCGGTCGTGACATGAGCGATGCCGTAAGGATCGCGGCGAATCGTCACCGGCGTCATGATTGCCTCCCTGATGAACCTGATGAAGACGTTGATGCAGATGGCAAGGACGGGGTTTCGGGGATCCAGACTGTCATCCACCCCGGTGTCCGGTTACCCCACGCGAAGTAGGGCACGAAGGTGCGGGCGACACCGTCTTCCTGACCCGCCCGGATCACGGGTAGGCCGGAGAGCAGGTCAGGCTCAAAGTCATAGGAAAGGGCGTCGGCCGCCGCCAGGTGGACAAGCCCACCGGGGTTGTCCGCCTCCTCCGCGCAATACACCAGCGGGCCGGCTGCCAGGGCCACCCGGTCCCGATCGGCTTCAACCCGGGGGTCGGCGTACAGCCGGCGAGCCTCAAATGGGAACGCCACCTCTACCTCGTCGCCGGGGCGGAACGTACGGCTCAGCACGAGGTAGCCGCGCTCCAGCACCGGCGCCAGAACCTGCTCCCCGTTGACCTTCACGCTGAAAGACGCGGCCCAGGCCGGCTTTCTGATCCTGAGCGAAAAGGCCGTCGGACTCTCGGGGTGCAGCGTCAGCCGCACGGCGCCGTCGAAGGGATAGCCCGTCACCTGGACGATCCGGAGCGGCCGGCCCGCCCACTCGTGCCGCGCCTCCCCGCTGACGAACTGGTTGATGACCGGGCCGTCGTCCGCCAGCGCCTGAAAATACCGGGCGATCCCGGGCAGGAAGCGGGCTGCGTTGCTGGGGCAGCACGCGCACGCGAACCATGGCTGCCGCAGGTGGCCGCCGTCGGATTCCAGGGGATTGACGTAAAAGAACCGGTCGCCCGACAGGGAGATGCCGGCCAAAACCCCGTTGTACAGCTCCTGTTCCACGATGTCGGCGTAGCGGGCATCGCCCGTCAGGAGATTCATGCGGTGGTTCCAGTACACCATGCCAATGGCGGCGCAGGTCTCGCAGTAGGCCTCCTGGTTGGGCAGGAAGTAGTCGGGGCCGAACCCTTCGTAGCTGCCGACCGCGCCGATGCCGCCGGTCACGTACATCTTGCGGTGCACGATGTTCTCCCAGGCCCGGTCAAGCGCCGGCCGATAAGCCGGCTCCAACTCCATCGCCACGAGATCCGTCATCGCGGCGTAGAGGTACATGGCGCGCACCGAGTGGCCCTCGGCCTGCTCGATCGCACGCACCGGGATGTGGTCCTGGGCATAGCGCGCCCCAAATCCGGGGTTCTCCCAGATCGCCCCGCGGCCGTGACCGTGCCCACGCTCTTCGATGTGCCAGTGGGCGAAATCCGCAAAACTCTTATCCCCGGTGGCCTGGGCGAGGCGCAGCAGCCCCAGACCCACCTCTTCGTGGCCGTCCACCCAGTGGCGCCGGCCAGGTCCGAACGTCTCCTCGTAGTGCTGGGCCAGACGTATGGCAACGTCCAGCAGCTCCGTCTTGCCAGTCGCATGGTAGTACGCCGCGGCCGCCTCCATGAGATGCCCGCCGCAGTACATTTCATGGCTGTCCATGTCGGTCCAGCGCGCGTCGGGATCTTTCAGCTGGTACCAGGTAAAGAGGTAGCCGTCGGGCATCTGGGCGCGGGCGATGCGGGCGATGATGCGGTCGGCGGCCTCTTCAAGGCCCGGATCAGGCATCGCCGCCAGGACGTATGCGACGCCTTCGAGCGTCTTGTACACGTCCGAGTCGTCAAAGCGGTAATGGCCCTCAAATTCTCCCTCCAGGATCCCGGCGGCCCGGTCAAAGTTCCGCAGGCGCCCCTCATCGTCGAGGGTCTTGAGCACATGGGGCAGAGTTACCTCCCGGAAGACGGAAAGCCGCTCGGCCCAGAAGCCAGACGCGGGCCGAAAGGCCTCAACCTGCAGTTCCTGCCACGGATAGCCGGGATTTCGCTCCACCGGGCGCCCCCCTCACCAGCCTGTCCTTCCTACTGTGGCACATCCGGCCCGTGCGGGGAGACGAAACCAGCAGAAAAACGACGCGTTGCTGGCGGGCTCAGCACCCGGTTTCCCAGAGTCTTGCCTTCTCGTGTTACGTAACGTAAGATGCACACTATTAGTTATTGAAGGGGTGTCCAGATGCCGGTTCTCTTGGTTGTCATCGCGAGCACCCGTCCGGGTCGGGTGGGTCTCCCTGTCGGGCAGTGGTTTGTGGCTGAAGCGGAAAAGCATGGCGGCTTCAGCGTAGTGGTCGCCGACTTGAAGGAGCTCGCCCTGCCCATGATGGATGAACCCCATCACCCGCGACTCCAGAAGTATACGAAAGAACACACCCAGCAGTGGAGCGCGCTGGTGGGCGCGGCTGATGCGGTCGTATTCGTGATGCCCGAATACAACTTCTCCATCACCGCACCTTTGAAGAACGCGATTGACTTCCTGTTCACCGAGTGGAACTACAAGGCCGCCGGGCTCGTAAGCTATGGCGGCATGTCCGGCGGTGTCCGTGCCCAGCAGATGGTGAAGCAGGTGCTGACCTCAGTCAGGATGATGCCGCTGGCGGAATCTGTCGCCATCCCCTTCGTCTCTCAGTACGTCAAGGACGGGGTGTTCACACCGCCGGACATCGTCGTGGAATCGGCTCAGATGATGCTCGACGAACTCGTGAAGTGGGCCGACGCGCTGGACCCTCTGCGACGCCCAGGCGCGTGACCGTCGTCGCCGCGGGATAGACACGCCGGCGGGCGCCAATGCCCCGCGGGCGCGCCCTTCTGCGTGGTCAGCAAACCGGGGAGGGCAAGCCATGCAGGTTGTCCGGGTCACCATGGCCGTCGAGAAGATGGCCGAGATGGTGCATTTCTACAATGCCGTGTTCGGTGCGGGGCTGGCGCCCATCGGACCGAGCGATCTCCCACTCTACAAGGGCCGCCTCGGGGGGCTGGACCTGCTGTTCTGCCCGAACGCCCTCCTCCAGATACAGGCCGAAAAGAACAACCTGCAGCTCTCCGTCGAGGTGGACAATCTCGAGCGTGCGGTGGCCGCGGCCGAGGACCACGGCGGCGGTGTGCTCGCCAATCCTGAAGCCGCCCGAGAACTCCGGGTGGGCATTGTCGACCCCGATGGCAACACGATCGAACTGGTGGAGACGCGTTAGGCGCGCGTCGCTCGCAGCGGACCATTCCTCGAGCACCTGTTAGCATGGGAGACACGCTGTTCGAGGAGGTCTCGTCATGGGACGGTTCGTGCTGGCGGGAGCGCTGGTGCTGGATGGAACGGGTCGTGAGGCTTACGCGGCTGACGTGGTGGTGGATGGACCGCACATCGAACAGGTGGCCGCGCATGGCGCCGCCCCCCGCGATGCCCGGGTGATCGCCGCGGAAGGCCTCCTCCTTGCGCCCGGCTTCATCGACGTGCATTCCCACGCCGACCGCTCACCCTTTCGCTCCGACCCCGACACCACCAAGGTCCTTCAGGGCATCACCACCGAAGTCGTGGGAAACTGTGGGGCGAGTCCCCTCGGAGCGGGCGAGAACGACGCGGCCAGCGGTCGACCGAAAGACTACCTGACCGCGCTTGATGCGGTGCGTTCCGTGACCAATATGGCACCGTTGGTCGGGCACGGGGCGCTGCGGGCCCGCACCATGGGGTTCGAAAACCGGCCGGCCGCCGCGGCCGATATCGCGGCCATGCGAGATTTGTTGACCCAAGCCCTGGATGAGGGGGCCTTCGGGCTCTCATCCGGCCTCTTCTACGCTCCCGGGTCCTACGCCGATGCCGAAGAGCTCTCACGCATTCTTGAAGGCATGAACGCGCGGCCTATGGTGTATGCAAGCCACATCCGCAATGAAGGCAACGCCCTCCTGCCGGCGGTGGAGGAGTTTCTGGCGGTGGGCACCGCAACCGGTGTGCGCCTCGAGCTCTCCCATCACAAGGCGGCCGGCCTTCCCAACTGGGGGAAGACGCGCGAGTCGCTGGCCCGCATCGCACAGGTGCGAAAGGCGGGCGTGGAAGTGGCGTTGGATGCGTACCCGTATATCGCCTCCAGCACGTCCATATCCGCCAATCTCCCCGGCTGGGTGCTCGAAGGGGGCCAGAAAGCGGCCATGGCCCGCCTCGCCGATCTGGCGCTGCGGCCGCGGATTCAGGCCGAATGCGAGTCCGGGGAGTCGGATTGGGAAAGCATGATCTTCGCGACCGGATACGAGCGTATGGTCATTGCCTTCACGCGGAC
>JBMFXK010000164.1:0-6604 GCA_049964315.1 Clostridia bacterium
GTCGGTTGTCAGATGGGGGCGTCATGACCCTCCCGGGGTTTCGGCACCGAACGAATCGGACGCGGCCATCGTCAGCGCACGGTCTCCGGTGCCACGCTGCCTGAACTGGTCCGAGAACGCGAGCAAGGTGTCTTCCAAACCGGACGACCCGTCGCCGAAACTGTCGACCCAGGCGGGCGGTGCATCGAGACACGGCAGAGGTCGGCACTCGCCGGTGAGGCGCATCAGGTAGCGCTGCCACACGTGATGGGGATGCTGGTTCAAGACCGCGCTGACCGCTTCAGCCGCCCCACGCCGATCCCGGTCATCGTCCGTAATCTCCCAGAGGACATACCGCAAGAGGGCACGCGACTCGGGCCGCTCACAGGCCTCCCACGTCTCCAGAAGGCGCTCTGATGCGTGCTGCTCGGTCAAACGGCGCTCGCGACGGAGATAACGCACTCTGAGCGCCTGCCACCGTGCGCGATCCCACTCCGGACTGGCCGACCGCACACGAGCGGCCCGACGGAGCAAGGTCGAAACGCGCCGGGTCATCCCGTGTTCCCATAGGCAGTCGCCCCAGTGCAACAAGAATTGCCCGACCGAGCGGGGCTGCGGAATCGCCTCCGCGAGGGCCACTGCGGATTGCCAGAGCTTCTCCGCGATCGGGAGCTCTCCGAGCTCTCCGTGGGTGTACGCGAGATTGTTGGTCAGGATGGCAAGCACCTGGACGTCATCTTGGGCCAACGCCAGCCAACTCGCGGCGCCGAAGCAGCGGAGGCTCTCAGACCACTGGCCGACATCTTGATACGCGACACCCAGATTGCCAAGCGCGAGCGCCAAGTCCTCGAGCAGGCCGTACTGGTGTGCCAGAGTCGCCTTCCTCCATTGGTATTCCACGGCCGGCGCCAACTGGCCGGCATCCAAAAGCGCCACCCCAATGTCGCCCATAGCCCTTAGGCTGCCGAGGGCGTCACCGGCCGCCAAGGCGTGCGCCTCCGCCTGCCGCCATACATCTACGGCAGCTTGATACGCCCCTTCCTCCCAGGCTATATAGCCTAAGCGGCCCTCAGCATCAGCGAGGAGTCTGTCATCGCCCAGCGCCTCGGCGAGCGCACGAGCTTGGGTGGCTCGGGAGCGTGCGACCCCGACGGCGCCCTGCCGGGTCGCCTGTTCCGCCAACTCGCTCAAGGTTTGGACGACCGCCCGCTCATCGCCGGCAGCCCGGTAATACGTCACGTTTTCCTGAAGCAGGCCCTCGGCCGTGCCGTGGTCCCCCCGCACCATGCGCTGGCGCGCTAAACCTGCGCGGGCTTGCGCCGTCATCGGTCCGTCCCCCCGGGCGAGTCCGTCCATCCATAATTCGCGGTAGAGTGTTTCCGCTTCCGTACGCCGGCCCTGCGGCTCAAGCACGTCGGCGAGGGCGAGCCGCCACCGCACTTGTTGGGGCCCCCGGTCGAGCCGGATGAGGTGGTCGTAGGCCACCTCCGCATCATGCAGCCAAAGCGTTTGCCGTGCCTTCAGGGCGACCCGCTCCCACCAGCAGCGGGCATTCCGGCTGTCTTCCGCCTGCTCATAGAGCGCCGCCAGCACGGCCGCGTCGGCATCTGACGCACCGCGCGCGAGACTTTCTGCGAGGCGCGCGGCCCAGCGTCGCGAGACCGAAACGGGGAGCGCGTCGCGAACCGACGCTCCGATGATGGCGTGCGCCACACCGACGGTCCCGCTCGCGGTCTCTTGGGCGAAGCCGGCCGCGATCACGGCGTCGATCGCGGCGCCGGGAACCCCCGTCACCTGCCGCCAGAACGCCCGCGGCATGGGGAGATCCAGCACACTCATGGCGTCCACCATGCGACGGGCGTCCTTCGGGTGGGCCGCTCGCCGATGCCCCACGAGCATGCCGATCGTCTCCGCTGTGAGCGCGTGGCCTTCGCTGAGACGGCGGGCGCCTTCCATGAGAGCAAGCGGAGAGCCCGCGGCCCATCGCACCAACGCCTCGCGGGTCGTTTCCGGGAGCGGATCGGGGCAGACGCGCTTCACCAGCACTTCGGCGTCTTGGGGGCCCAGTGGACCGAGCGCGATGACTTCACAGAGGCGCCACCCGCGAAGAGCCTCCATGAGTCGTTGGCGTCGTCGAAGGCTCGGCCCGTCATCCCGCATCGTCACGCACACCAACAGACCACGAGGCCGTCCGCCGCGGAGGAGATAGGCCAACGTATCCCAGCGCTGGTCCTCCGCCCCGAGGTCTTCCCAGAGCAGCACCGCCGGGGGAGTGACTTGAGACAAGGCGTCCACCACGGCCTGGTAGTGGGCCCACTCCACTCGAGGAACCACCGATGAGGGGGCCATCCCGTCTCTGCCCGGCCCCTGGGACTTGTCCGTACCGTCGGGAAGCGATACCGCCTCGCCCGAGAGCACGGGGACGCCCTCGATCGCGAGCCACCGGGTCCATCGCCGCACTAACGCCGACTTCCCGATGCCCGCCGGCCCTTGGATAAACACGCACACCATCGTGTGGCTCCCGGTGGCCGCCCGTGCTTGCTCAAGACGCTCCCACTCGCGAGTCCGGTTCACGAACGGTCCGCCAGCAGGAGCCATCCGTTCGAGGTCGGCCAGGCGCGCCTGTTCCGAAGCCCAGATGGCCGCGGTCGTCGGAGGGAACGCCGGGAGATTGATGGGCTGTGACATGGCGCCAAGGTCGGGCGCGGCCATCGCCTCGACCCGAAGTAGCGCACAGTAGTCGGCGGTGGCGGCCCACCCCCGCTCCGCCAGCATCCGATATGCCGACGCCGCGCCGGTGAAGTCGCCTCGTGTGACGCGCCAGTGGACGACGCGGTGAGTGAGCGTGCGGTACGTCGTGGCCACCTGCTCGCGCCACGCGTTCGCCCACTCGGGCAGGTCCACGCCGGTGGGCAGGGCTTCCAGGACGGTGCTCCAGTGACGCGGCGTGCTGGCCTCAGCGGCAGAGTCAAGCCATGCCTTGACATCCACGCGAACCGGCACCTGCCAACGAAAATCGCCGGTCACGCTGTCTCGACGGATAGCCCCACCGAGGTTCGGCACGACCTCCTGAAGGCGAAACCAGGCATGCCGGAGATTGGTGCGGCGTTGGCGGGCATCCGAGTCAGGCCAGAGCGCCGCCGCCGCCGAGGCGGCGGACGCCGTCTCAGGTGCGGCGAGGGCCAGGTAGGCGGCAAGCTCCCCCACGCGACCACCAATGGGCGTCGTCCGTCCGTCGACCGAGACGGTCACCGGACCGAGAAGATCAACGTCGACGGTCTCCGGTCGGTCGACTCGGGTGTCCTGGTCGTTCGGCGTGGGATCACCCCTTCCGCCAGCGACGTTGTCCGACGGGAATGGATCGTCTTGTTCCACGGTGTGGCGGGCGTTTCCTCCTGACGAATCCGGGTGGCGTCTTGGCCGTCGGCCCGCGCATGGCCAGTTTTCCGCGTCGAAGCGTGAGGGAACGCCGGAGAGAGGACTGAAGTCGGCCCGACATGTGGTCGCGTGGCAGACACAGTGCGGCTGCGAGCCCATAGGACGGGAGGATCGGCGGTCTCGCCTATCCCGTCGGGCTGAAAGGTGTGATCGTGGGGGAGGAAGGCACGGACCCCCCCGAGCGCGATGCCCAGTTCCAGCACAAGCGGACCAGGCGAAGGCACGCTCCAACAAAGACTCTAGGCGTAGCTGGTGGTGGTCCTGGCGTTGGCGTCCCACGCTTCTTGTCGCTGAGCCGGCCGCCTTGTATACGCGGTCCCTGTGGTCCCTGTGTCTTGACGACGTCCGTCTCGCTTATCTGGTTTTGATCGGCCTGACTGGCAAGCCGGGACGTGAAATCGAGGCGTTGTCCCGGAGGCTTCCGCGCCAGGACGTGCTCAGGCCATCGGTACGTGTCGGGCTAGCTGGTTGGAGGATGGTCCGGATGGGCGGCCCTGTGCGATGCGACCTCCCCTGATGAGACCCACGCTCGGGGCGGCATCACGTCGGGTCCGTCTGGCCTCTCGCCAATCGGACGACGTATCAGACCCGTCCGGCTCTCGGTGATGACCCAGAGGGAGGACTTCTCGGAATTGGAGCCGGGGCGGCGCTTAACGCTGGGGAGCAAGCACTGCACTTGCGTGAGACGAACGGGTGCGCGACTCAGGCGCCGATACGTTCAATCGATGCATCTGACCTCCATCGCGGCTTGGCGACAGCCGTTGTCCTACGCTTCGGCGATCCGCTCGTCACTACGATTGGCCGGCCAGATACTCCCGGAAGATGCGCGTGATCGAATCCAGCGCGTCGGTGACCGAGGGCGCGTCGGGACTGGTTTCGTCGGCATCGCGGGACTGCGCCATGAAGGTTTCCAGCACGACACGCACCGCTCCCGCCTGTTTAATGGCGCGCGTTGCTGCCTCCACCACATCCGTGCGGCTTTGCCCGATGACAAGTCGGTTCACGACGCTCCCGTTCATCTGTTGGGTCGCGGTCAGGGCCGCATTCCACACCAACAGCTGGTTCAATAAATGTCCCTGAGCTTCCGCCATGCGATGGACGTTCTCGACGTCGTGGCCGTCGCCGGCATCCCCGAGTGCAAGCGCCCGCGGCAAGCCTCTAATCATGCCCCATAACTCCGGGAGGTCCTCGTCCCAGGGCGTCCGACGATGGCTGGTGCGCGGCGTGTCTCGCTTCTTGGCCGACACCGGGTTCATCTCCCCTCACGTGCACGGGCCGCAAGCATAGCACGGCGCGTGCCAAAATTCGGCGATTACCGATCGATGACGGGCCAGAGCCTCGGGTCCAGGGCTTGGCCCCACCCGGACAGCTGGATGCGGCGGGCGTGGTCGGCACGTTCGGCCTCTTGCACGGCCAGCAGTTGTCCCCAACGGCGCCCGGCGGCTTGTGGAGTGATGAGCATCAGCCCCCGGAGTGAGCTGCGTCGCGGATCCGTCGGCGAAACCGTGTCCGTCGAGTCTATGCCGGTTCGGCGTCGTGGCTCTCTTCCTGCATGGCGGTGGGGTAGGCCCGCAGGATCCGGCCGATGGCGTCCACCACCGACAGGACACGCTTGGGTCCGAAACCCATCAGGGTGGCGCCTCCGATGCCGGTGAGCTGCTCGGCGGCAAGCGCGAGGCGCACCGCGGTGGGCCCCGGACTTTCCCCGCACAGAAAAGCGCTCACCATCCGGCCCAGCGCTGCGCAGATCGACTGAGTCTCGGACCCGGCTCGGCGCAGAAAGACAAAGACCTCGCACAGCTACCCGTCACGAGGGTCTGAACCGGCGCCAACCCCGCGTATCCCCCGCCGGCGACGATGAGCCGGCCAGCCGAGATACCGTGGCCTCCTTCCGCAATGGACCGCAATGGACCGAAATGGACTGAAATGGAGCGGACATCGCCCACGATGGTGGGGCCGGGCCCCTCAAGACGGCACCCATCCCGATCATCGCGCGGGTTCGGAGCCGGACGTTGACCAGGATGCCGGTCACCCCGCACAGTGGTCCGGCGTCGCACCGTACACGCGACGGAGGCTGGCGGCCCCTGCCGCCAGGCTTCCCCGCTCCGGCACCCCCGAGTGCGATCCAGCCCTCGCCTGTTCCGACGTTCCGTGCCATTACGGCCGGCGGATGGGCTTGGCGGATGCCGTGGCGTCGGTGATACCCAGACGAAATTGGACGCCCGCGGCAATGGGAGTGGAGATGTCTCGCTCCACTCCCATCCGCCCATCCAAGCCGCATCGCCTCTAGGCGACCCGCTCGGGCGCCGCAGGACGCGGCGGGTCTACCACGACGGGCGATCGCGGGGCCGACGGTTCGGACAGCGTGTCACTCAGATGACTGAGCATGTTGGTGAGCTCGGTGGGGAGGAACAGTAAGGTGTTGGTGTCGGACTTCACCGCTTCCAGGAGCACGTTCAGCCCGCGGAGCCGGAACGCCACCGGCGAGCCCTCATACACCCGCGCCGCCTTGAGATATTCTTCGGCCGCGATCACCTCGGCCTCCCCGTAGATGCGCCGCGCTTCCTTCTCGGCCTGCGCCTGCGCCTTCCGGCTCAGCATTTCCTGGAGGGAGTTCGGGATCTCGATGTCACGAATCTCCACGTTCTGCACGTCGATGCCCCAGGCCGTCGCCCGGGCGCGCACCTGGTTGGCGATCTCCTCGTCGAGGCGACGCTGATCGGTCAAGAGACTTTGCAGATCGTTGCGGCTGACCAGATCCCGCAGGGTGGTCTGACACAGCAGATCGATGGTGGCCTGGTAATTCTGGACCTCCAGGGCCGCGCGCTTGACGTCGGCGACCTTCCAAAACAGCACGGCCATCAGCGTGACGGGGACTTTGTCGCTGGATAGGGTGCCTTCGGTGCGAAACTCCGTGGTCGTAATACGTTTATCAATGATCATCGCCCGCTGGAAGCCACTCCACACTATGTGCAGACCCGGACGCTGCAGGGTCTTGAACTGTCCAAACGTGAACACCAGCATCTCGTCCCACTGGCGGACCACCTTCAACGACGTCAGCCCATAGATGACCACGATGACGGCGACGATGGCGATGAGTACGGTCAGAGACACGGCAACCACCCTTTCCCCTCCCGGCGGACCGGGGTTCTGACCGCTGCTCGGCGGCCGCGACATCCATCTGACG
>JBMFXK010000165.1:0-6593 GCA_049964315.1 Clostridia bacterium
CAAGAACGCCCTGCCGCCCAACACGCGCGGCGACACCGAAGTCCTGGTGCTGTGCCCCGACTGCAACGTCCAGACCCGCTTTGTCCTGACGCCCTTCGGCGCCGTGCGCCAGGGCACGCCGTAAGCGTGTCGCGGATAGGCTACTAGCGTAATCTGGAAAGTCAGGGGGAACGTGGATGCGGACCATGGTCGTACCGGGACACATTCTGGAAAGCTGGTTGACCGAGGATGGCTGGCAGACCGCCGACCAGCAGCGCCGGATCGAGGGGGTGGTGGTGCTCCGCCCGGCAAATCCGTCAGCGATCGAGGCTGCAGAAGCAGACGGCCGCCGGCTGGAGCTGGACGAACTGAACCGTCTTACCGCACCGGATCCCACCGTCGTGGTGCGGCTGGCTGAGCACCTGCGTCAGCACGGGCTCACCGTGGAGCCGCCCCGCGCGGGCGGGCTGTATCTGCTGTTTGCCGGGCCGATCGCGGCGGCGACGGCTGCGTTTCGATGCACGTTTGCGTCGAAGCTGGTGGACGGCCGCGACGTCTACCTGAATCGTGAAGAACCCCAGCTGCCGGAATGGGCCGTCGCCCACGTGGTCTCGATTCTGGGGCTGGAGAACCGGAGTCAGGCGCATCCCAATCACCGCTACCCCAGCCGACAGGCAGAGCCGGCCAACGGGGGCCAGGGCTATTTTCCCGATGCGGTGAAGACGGCATACCACTGGCCCACGGATCTGGACGGCACCGGAGAGGCAATCGGGCTCCTCGAGTTTTCCAACGGCTACAACACGCAGGATCTGACCGCGTTCTGGCAGCAGCGCGGCATTCCGGCCCGAGAGGTTGCCTTCGTGTCCGTGGACGGCACGCCGAACGACGGCGGGACCAACGCCGTGGATATGGAGTGCACGCTCGACGTCGAGTGGGCGGGCGCAATGGCGACCGGCGCCAAGCTGGTGGTGTACGAAGCCTCCGCCGGCTCCAGCGACAAGGCGTTTGGGGCCTCCATGCTGAACGCGCTGGAGACGGCGCTGTCTGACACGGTCAATCACCCCACTGTGCTGTCGATCTCCTACGGGGATGCCGAGAGCCACTTTCCGGCCGCCACGCTGCGGGCCTGGGACCAGGCGGCGGCGCGGCTCGGCCTGGGTGGAATCACAGTGTTGGCCGCCTCCGGCGATTCGGGTGCCTACGGCATCCGCGGGGGACCCGGACAGCCCATTCCTCATGCCGACACGCCCGGGAGCGTGCCGCACATCCTGGCCGTGGGCGGAACCACGCTGACCGTAAACAGCAGCGACCAGCGCGTGACTGAAACGGGATGGAGTGACACCAACAACAACGGCGCCTCGGGGGGCGGGGTCAGCATCGTCTTCGGGCCGCCCGCCTGGCAGGGCAATGCCGACGTCCCCGCCAGCCCAGAGGGCAAGACCGGCCGCGGCCTTCCCGACGTGGCGATGGTGGCGGACCCGGACACGGGCCTGAACGTCGTGTTCCAAGGGCAGTCAACCGACATCGGCGGCACATCCGCCAGCTGCCCCATGTGGGCCGGTCTCATCGCCCTGGCCAACCAGGCGCGCGTGCAGGCCGGCAAGGCGCGCCTCGGCTTCGTGAACCCCGCCCTCTACCATCTGGGTGGAACGGGCGTGTTTCACGACATCGTCCAGGGCAACAACAGCATCGGTGCGGTGCAGGGCTACAGCTGCCGCCCCGGCTGGGACGCGGTGACAGGCTGGGGATCGCCCGACGCCACCCTGCTGATCCAGGCGCTCGCGGCGCCATAACGTCTGATGGAGCGCCGGCGGGAGCTGAGAAGGTTCCCGCCGGCCATGGCTGGACTCCGTGGCGTTTCCACGCCAGAACGGCGGTGGAGATAAGTCAGGGCGCCTTCTGCCAGGCCATGGTCAGGATCCCGCCCGGGTCACAGCCTGCTGCAGGAAGCTCAGCACCGGGGCCGTAGTGTCCAGCGTCACCGGCGGGTTCTGCAGGGCCAAGAGGTCGGCCTTCGCCAGCGCCAGGGAGGCGGACAGTGATGACGCCGACGCATGGCTCTGCAGCGCCGAGAGCAGGGTGAGCGCCTGGAGTCCCGCCTGGCCTTCGCGCGAGAGCTCCCCCGCCCAGGGCCGGATCTCGCCGAGGAGCGGCCGATCCCGAAGGCCGGCGGCAAGCTCGGTCTCGGCGGCCGCCATGCCGCGAAAGTCGGCGGTCAGCGTGGCGGCCGCCTGGGCGGTGGGCGCGTTTTCGTAGGCGGCGATGGCCGACGGCAACGGCGAGAGGGATGGCCCCAGAAAGCTTCCGGAGGCGTCGTCGGCCAGGGTCTGAAAGGCGGGCACCGCGCCTGCCCCCACGCTGGCCACGGCGGCCGCCAGGGCGGCGCCGGGATTGTAGGAGCCGGGATGGGCGAGGTAGGCGGCAAGCGTGTAGAGCGCCACTTCGGACGCCCGGGCCTGCCGCATGGGGTTGGCGAGAAACCCTGCCACCACGCTGGGAAGTGCGGCGCTCCGTCCTCGTATAGGTCCGAGAAAAAGGCGCGGCGCGTGCTGGACGGTGTACGTGTAGTCGTTGACGGGATAGTTGTCCCAGATGACAACGGGATGGCCCACGTCGCTCGCAAACGTGCGCGCGTCGGCGGCGGTGATGGTGGGTGAGAGCACCTGGGGGCCGGTCCAGATGACGTCAACCCCGGGGTGGAGATCCTGGCGGAGGGCCGTCCAGTAGGGACCGTCGATGAGCCCGTAATAGTACGTGGGCGTAAAGAGAAGGCGGAATCCCGGCGTGGGCCGCATCTCCTGTATGAGCCAGTCGGCGAGGGTGCTCTGTGCCTGTCCCAGGCCGCCGGGATAGAGGGCCTGGTCGGCCGGGCTATTCAGCACCGTGGGGACGTCGTCAAAACTCAGCATGAAGGTGCGCACCCCAAGGCTTGCCACCTGCTTGACCTTGGCCAGAAGGGCCGCCCGGTCCGCCGCGCTCGAGTACACGATGTTGAGGCCGGGGGAGATGCTGTAGACGAACTGGATGTGATGGGCACGCGCAGCCTTCACCAGGTCTGCCAGCTGGCCCAGCCGGGTCTTGGGATAGGGCATGTTCCATTGCGCCCGAGCGTAGGGGTCCCCCTTCGGCGCGTACACGAAGGTCGTAAAGCCGCGGGCGGCCATGAACGCCAGCAGCGACTGGGTGTCTTTCACTGACCAGGGCGCGCCGTAATAGCCCTCCACCACGCCCGAGAGGAAGGCGGGGGAGACGAGCGGATGCGGCTTGGGGGACGGCGTCCGGGCGGGGGACGCCGGCGCGTGTCGCGGACTGGATGGGGGCCCTGCCTGGGTGCGTCGAAGGTAGTGGGTGCCGCCGGCGACCACGATCGCCGCACTGAGCAGCGCGAGGCTCCAGGTCCACTTTGCGTTCCACTTCGATCCCCCGTGGGTCTGAGACGGGCGGGGGCGGGCATGGGCGTCAGGCGTGGGCGGCGAGAATCGACCGCGCCCGCCCGATGAGCCAGGCCTGGGCTTCCGGGCCGATCGCCCCGCCCTCGGGGGGAATCCGGCCGCCGGCCGCCCGGGGGTGCCCTCCACCAGCGAAGCCCTCCTCCATCAACCGCGCGGCGTCCACCGCGCGCGTCGTGCGACAGGAGATGCGCCCGTCGGGTTTGATCAGGAACACGGCGTCGCTCCCGGCCTGCAAGAGACGATGGGCCACCTCATTGATGGCTCCCTCTCCATCAACGACCACCACCGCGCAGCGGTGACGGCCGGCCGTGAAGTCCTCCGCGTGCTCCAGCTGGCGGCCAATAAAGACGGCCTCTTCCTCTTCCAGCACCCGCAGCCGCTCTTCCTCTTCCGGGGTCAGGGGCTGAAAGCCTTCACGAAACTTCTCAGAAAACCAGGCAAAGCCACGGTCGTGCAGGAGCCGGTTCAGGCGCTCGCCTGCCTTGTGATCGGCCCGCCACAGGTCGTAGTCCTCGACCGCGGCAAGGAGCGGCTCCCAGCGGGCGTCGGGGGCCAGCCGTCCGTTCTTGACGAGCCACCGGTAAAGACCCATCGATCCCGCGTGGTCGAGGTCCAGCTGGACACGCGGCTCATCCTTCAGCGGCAGGGCCGACTGATGGTGGTCGACGATGGCGACGATGCGCGCCTGCTCCTTGCGGTACTGCGGGAGGGGCAGGGACACATCGGCCAGAATCACGGCCCGGTCGGACGGGATCCCGTCCAGGTAGTCCTGTACGCGGTCTGGATAGACGAATGCCGGCTCAAGACCGGCCGCCATGCCCACCACGGCACAGGTAGCGCCGTCGAGACAGTGTTCGTGGGTGATGAGGAGGGGAGTCTCCGGGGCACTCATGCCTCGGCCCCTGCCGGAATCTCCGTGATCGGGATCTCACGAGGCCGCTCGGACAACGTCTCCACGCGGTTTATCACGGCGTCCGGCCCGTAGCGCTGGGCCAGCCGCAGCATCCGGAAATAGTCCCGCGCACTCTGCCGGATGCCAAACAGGTAGGCGGCGTTCAGACCGGCATTCATCACCGCGCCCGCGAGCGGCAGCCACACCATCGCTTCCTTGTCGGTCAGCATCACGGTCATGCGCCGGGTCCACAGTTCCGTCAGGACGCGCTGCGCCACCCGCGGATGCGATAGCACGGCCTTCATCCCGAGGTAGCGGGTGCGGTCCCAATCGACAGGTGGCACCATCGCCGCCATCAGGTGCGGCTTCATCTCGGGGTCTGACGGGTCAAACCCGTAACAGGTGGCCTGCAGGACCGCTTCACGCGCGCCCATCCACAGTGTGGCGGTCGCGTCGGCCGCTGCCATAGCGAGCCAGGGAATCACAGCAATGTCCGTGAGACCCTGGACCAGGCCGACGGTGCCGCCCTCCACGGCGCCGTACACCCACCACTTGGGGAGGTCGCGCGACAGCTGATCCTGGACCGCCATCGGAAGCTCACCCACCTGGTCCCAGGTGTGCACCGACACGCCCTGCCGCCAGCAGTAGTTGCGGGTGCGGCTCAGATCCGTTTCCCGCGCGGCTACCTCCGTGATGCGATCCTGGGCGTCCTCGACCCCGGCGCGGATGCGCTCGGTGAGGCGCTCCAGGGCCGGAATCCGGCCGGCCAGGCGGTCCAGGAAGCGGGCCGGGGCGGAGAGCCGGTCCAGCACGCGCTGGGGCATATCATGCTCGGTCCGGTGGCGCGCCACTTCGGCCAGCACGGACGCCTCATACGGATGAAAGAGATCCTCGCGGTCCGCTTCCTGCATTGTGTCCTCCCGTCGCTCAACGCTGCCGTCTTCATGATGCCCATCGCGACCCGGGCCACGCAAGACTGCGGGCACGAAAGACAACGCCGACCGGACCGGCCGGCGCCGAGACAGCCAGACGGTTAGGCGTCCTTCGCTTCCACCTGCGCGGCGGCCAGGTCGTGCTCCTCGAGATATTCCTGGGCGTCGAGCGCGGCCATGCAGCCGCTTCCCGCCGCGGTAACCGCCTGCTGATAAAGCCGGTCGGACACGTCACCGGCCACGAACACCCCTTCGATCTTTGTCTCCGAGGTGCCGGGGTGCGTGATGAGGTAGCCGTCTCCATCCGTCTCCAGCTGGCCCTTCAGCCACTCCGTGTTGGGAATGTGCCCGATGGCCAGGAACAAACCGTCGACAGCCATCTCGCGCTCCGACCCGGTTTCGGTGTCCCGGAGGCGGATTCCGGACACCTGGCCGTCCGTCTCCAGCACGTCCACCACTTCGGTGTTCCAGATGAAGTGAATGTTGGACTTCTGGTGCGCACGCTCCGCCATGATGGGGCTGGCACGCAGCGTGTCCCGCCGATGGATGATGTGAACTTCGCTGGCGTAGCGGGTGAGGAAGGTCGCCTCTTCCATGGCGGAGTCGCCGCCCCCCACGACCGCCACCACCTGGCCGCGGAAGAACGCGCCGTCGCAGGTGGCGCAGGTGGACACGCCGTGGCCGACGAGCCTGGTCTCATGCTCCAGCCCCAGCATCCGGGCGCGTGCGCCCGAAGCTACGATCAGCGTCTGGGTGCGGATTTCCGTGCCATCGCTGAGTGTGAGGCGGAACGGACGCTCGGACAGGTCGGAGTCGGCGACGTCTCCCATCATGAACCGGGTGCCAAAGCGTTCGGCCTGCCGGTGGAGGTTGTCCATCAGCTCGTAACCGTTGATACCGTCCGGAAATCCGGGGTAATTTTCCACATCCGATGTGAGGGTGAGCTGCCCCCCGGGCTCGCCACCCTCCAGAACCAGGGGGTTCAGGAGCGCGCGTGACGTGTAGATGGCAGCCGTGAGGCCCGCCATGCCGGAGCCGACAATGACGACATTTTCCACGGCCGGCCGCTCGGGTTCGGCCGAAAGGGTGAGAGAAAGGTTCTGGGCGTCGGGCACCGTGGGATCCCCCCTTAAACTTCTTCTGCATCATAGCATCTCGAAAAGACGGAATGAGAAGGCGTCGGGCGATAGAAAAACCGGAGGGGCGTGCACCCCTCCGGTCTGGGTCTGCCGCTACTCGTCTGTCGACGGCTTGTCCTCCGTGTCGGCTGGCCATTCGGCCCCGAGCCAGTCCGCGTACACGGCGCGCTGCTCCGCGCTGGCCGCCTTCCGCCGCCGG
>JBMFXK010000166.1:0-6585 GCA_049964315.1 Clostridia bacterium
TCACCTGAATCCCCTGGGCAGCTGCAGACCCCATAAAACTTTCGTAGGCTCCGGCGGCGATGGCTGGCGACGTCTGCAGGTACAAGGTATTGATCTGGTGCGATGTCGCGAAGGCGAGGAGGCCAGTCGGGTCCGTTTCGATGAGCGTCGTGTGCCACACCCACATGGCGCGTACGGCGGGGCCAGCCGTCGCTGCCGGACTTGAAGCGAGAGCTGAACCGGGAGCCGAGGTGGGGCTTGGCGCGGCAGCGGGAGGGGAGGAAGGTGCCGGCGAAGGATGAGTAGCTGATGTCATCGCCGAGGTCGGGCTAGCGGAATGGGAGATCGACGGTTGCGGCAGGGTACGATTGTTAGAGAACGCCGAGTCCGAGGGGGCGGTCGTTTGCGCTGTGTGCACCACTATACTAGGTGGACGAGCACCCCGTGCGCTCGACTCCGGAGCCCTCTCTCGAGCCATTAGTGAGGGTGAAGTGGGCTGGCGGGATCCGGACGGCGGGGCACTGGTTACAGTAGCCAGATGCTCCGTGTGCGCTCTTAGGGTTGTAGTGGGGGTGCCGAGTGCCGGCCGGTGCGATGCTGGAAACGGTCCCAGAATCGGGGGAATGCCGGCGGTCACGCTGATCACCAGCGGCGCCGCGAGCCATCCGACCCAATGTGTCCCCAGCAGCGCCCGACCAAAACCGTTAGACACGCGTCTCGCTCCCTACGATCCTGTACCAAGAATCGGCAGCCCGGCTGCCCTAGCCGACCATATCGGCGGTAGGCCCGTGGCTTTGCGTCACTACCTTTCGGTAGCTTTGCCCTTGACAGGAGAGAAGTAGTGAACCGGCGGGCGTCCCCAGCGGTTCCTCCAAGAAACTTGTCGAATGACCCGGTTCCTCCTCTTTTCGACAGCCAGTTTTTTCGCGGGAGGCCTTTGCGGTAGTGGGTGAGCGGCATTTTTGGGATTTCGCTAAGCCTTGCTCAGTGAGTAGAGCCCTGATATGACGGCACCGTGTCAACTCCCGTGGGGCGATTTCGGGTTCGGGCCGTGGACGGCCAAGAAGGTCCAGGCGGCCGCAGGCGCCCCATCGGGGTTGCCTGGAGGCTGGAGCTGACACGGCCCGATGCTGGGAGCTCCCAGGGCGACGCACTCGAATCAGCGCTGAGCAGGACGGGTCTCTCGCGTCGAATAGTCGACGGCGGATCACTCTGATATCCGCGAGCTCCCGGCGACCGGGAAGGCGTGCCATGGGAGGGTTTGGGCACGGTCGTAGTCACGCTGAACCCCGGCTCCTTGCCGTTCTTTCGCTTGGAGCTGTTGGGAGCGGTTGAAAGTAATTCGTGTATAGCCGGAGGGTGGCATAGAGGGAATTCAGGCACTGAAGATGGGCGGCGGTATCGTAGCGCCATTCCCGACCGTGTTGCGGAGGACCGCCCAGTTCTTTGACTCGACATAAAAGTCGTCATTTTTGTGATAGGGCCGGGACCGCGTGAACGTGATCAGGCCCCCCTTGCGGACCTTTTTTCTCTGAGGCACGTCGTCTTTTGGACGAGGGGTGCTTAAATCGTCACTATAGTCTGATGGGTCCTACCTTGAGCAAACCTGCGCCCGAGACAATTAAAGGGTACGATTTACGCAGAGGCCGACCGCGTCCTGAGCGCGGGAAGTGGATACCTCTAGGCCTCCCATAGGCGCACGCCACCGCTGGCATCGCAATAACGGTGTTCTCGACCAATCTCTGTAGGCGGCGGAATGAAGGAGTGGTCGGGATCTGACCTCGTGAGACGAGATGGGGTTGGCGTACGTCAATGACCGGTCCGTCCAAGAAATGGCCGACCCTCAACTCTCCGATCTAGCATGCACTCACTTTCTGGATACGCGGGCATCCACTTTGGGGTGTGTACGAAGTTGACTTATATCGACATAGACCCGCAGCATGGGTTATGCGCCGGGAGGAGATCGTTCGTCGTGTTGACAGATAACGCGCTCGCCAACCTGTCCGGGCTAATCCTGCTGGTCGGATTCGTCTATGTGGGGGTCCTCATTGTCTTCTGGCTGGTGGCGAAGCGGTATCGGGCCGTAATCCGGCGGCACCCACGGCAGCGAGCCCAAAAAGCCCTGCAGTGGGGGCTGCAGCACGATGTCCAACAGGAGTCCGTGATTGTCGCGTGGATGGAGGGTGAGCCTTATGGCCAGCGTCTTCTCGTATATGCCTGGGCGGCCATTCAGTGTGCCACGTCCCTGATTGATCTTGAGCGCGTCGTACTGAGTGTGGTGCGCCACGGCCGGCGCTCTTATGATGCGCTGGCGTTGCTGTTGGCCGCAAGCCCGGTGAACATCGCCCCGCTGTGTCTCCGACTGTTGCGCGAGGCCGACGCCAGCTTGCGGACGGTCGCACTTCGCGTGTTGGCGCGGATGGTCCCAGTGTCGGAGGAGTTTGCCCCGGTATTGACCGAGCTGTTCGTGCGCGGGTCGGAGACGGAACGAGCCCCCGCCTTGCGCGCGCTGCTTCAGGTCTATCACGGCACCCCTCCTCTCGCGATCTTGGAAGCGGGTCTCCAGGATGCCTCGTGGATCATCCGGGCTGTGACGGCGGGGGCAGCGGGGAGCTGGCAACATCCCGACGTCCGCGTTGCGCTGGCTCGCGCCATGAGCGATTCCAACTGGTGGGTGCGGCACAATGCGGCTCGGGCCCTGGGGGCGATGGGCACGGAGGGCCGCGAGGCGTTGCGGCAGGTCGCGTCCGGGCCCGACTCGTTCGCAAGGGATGCGGCCGTCGATGTGTTGCGCGTCTGGCAGTTGACGGTGGAGTCGGGCGGGAGGCCCCCTGGGGGGCTGGTGGTGGTACCGTGACGATCTGGCATCTCGGGTGGATGGTGATCAGCGATCTCTCGATCGCCTGGCTGGCGTGCGTGGATGGACTCTATTTCTTCTTACTACTGCTGTCTGTGGGAACGCTGGGTCGGCGAGGGGCCCTGTTGCCCCTAGAAGCGTTACGTGGGTCAGCCTACGTGCCGCCCGTGTCGATCTTGGTGCCAGCGTTTAACGAAGCTGTTACCATCACCGCGAGTGTGGAGGCATTGTTAGCCCTCGAGTACCCCGTGTATGAGGTGGTCGTCGTCAACGACGGATCGCGAGACGATACGCTGGCCGTCTTGGAGGCGGCCTTCGATCTAGTGCCCGTGGGGCGGCAGGCCGTGCAAAGGTCCATCGACGCGGTGCCACCGCGGACGGTGTATCAAAGCACCAAGGACCCACGGCTTATCGTGGTCGATAAAGAGAATAGCGGCAAAGGCTCGTCACTAAACACCGCCATCAATTACGCGCAGTATCCGCTCGTCTGTACCATTGACGCGGACTCTCTCTTGGACGGGGAAGCACTCTTGTACATGGCGCGAACCTACATCGAGGATTCGGAACGCACGGTGGCCATCGGCGGGCTCATCCGGATCGCGAATGGCTGTCGGATCCGTGATGGCCGCGTCGTTCAGGCGCGGGTCCCAACGAACCCGCTGGCGCTGGTGCAAACTGCCGAATACCTCAAAACCTTTATTGCCGGGCGGGTGGCCTGGAGCGCGGTGAACGGCCTGGTGATCATCTCAGGAGCATTCGGTATTTTCCGGCGCGACATGATGGTGAACGTGGGCGGGTATAGTGCCGAAGCGCCGGGCGAGGACATGGAGATCGTCCTCAAGATTCATCGGTACTGTCGGGAGCACCATGTTCCGTACCGGGTCGCCTTTTCCCCTGACGCCGTGTGCTGGACGCAGGCGCCGGAAACTCTGGCCGTCCTGGGTGCCCAGCGGCGGCGCTGGGGACGCGGCAACCTCCGCAATGTCCGCAACTATCGCTTTATGGCGCTCCGGTCGCGCTATCGGGCGGTGGGGTTGTTAGCGTTGCCGTACCTGATTGGCGTGGAGCTATTCGCACCCTATGTGATGGTGGCCGGCCTCCTGATCGTCGTGGGTCTACTGGTGGGCCAACATTTCCCGGGCCTGATCTGGCTCCTGCTGCTCGCGGGGCTCGTGCTGGACTACATGCTCGGTGCTACGGCTGTCGTGTTGGATGACTTGACGTTTCGGACGTTTCGACCGCGCGATGTGGCCAAACTGCTCCTGACGCTACTCCACATGCCAGTGTGGTACTATTTCGTGACCGCCGTTTGGCGCGTCCAGGGGCACATTCAAATGCTACGTCACGTCAATCCGTGGGGCACCATGACGCGAAGCACATGGGGGCAGTAAGGCGTGGGCACTGACCAAACCCTCTCGCAGCGGTTGATGGCTATGCGAGAGGCCCTTCGCCGTCGCCGTCGTCGCCGAATCGGCTGGGCGCTGACGGGCGGCGCGGTCGCCATCGGCGCGGCCCTCCTTCTCTGGGTACGGTCTCCGGCGCCGCCGGTCGTGCAGCCTTGGGAAGGCCCCTTGCCCCCGGTGTCCGGCGTCGCGACGGGACATGACACATATGTGCCGGGGTGGCATCTCGTGTGGGACGATGAGTTCGACAACCCGCATCTGACGGCGCGCCTCTGGAACATCCAGCACCTGGCCTATCCCTACAACAACCAGCTCCAGTTTTACCGGCGCCAGGCGGTCACCGTATCCGGAGGGGCCCTCCACATTACAGTGAGTCACGCGGCGTACGGCGGGCGACCCTACACTTCGGGCATGTTGACCACCCAGGGGCGGTTTGCGTTTCGGTACGGGATGGTGGTGATTCGTGCCAGACTGCCGGCCGGGCAGGGGCTATTCCCAGCCATCTGGATGCTCCCGGTCGCGCAACCGCCGCCGCTTCCCGAGGTCGATATCATGGAGTCGATCGGGCGCACGCCGCACCACGTCTATATGACTCTGCATTACCTGCGAAACGGGGCCCAGAACAACGTGGGAGACTACTATGCGGGACCGAACTTCACCACGACGTTCCACACCTTCGCACTCCTCTGGTCGCCTCATGAGCTTGTGTGGGAGGTGGATGGCGTCACGCGGGAGACCATAACGAGCGGGGTGCCCCGCGTGCGGATGTACCTCATTCTCAACGTCGCCGTCGGGGGGGCCTTCCCCGGGAGTCCCAACTCCACGGACCACTGGCCCCAGCACTTTGTCGTCCAGTACGTTCGCATCTACAAGTCCGGCAGCGCGCCGGCCATCCCGGGTCGCGGCCATCGGGTAGCACTGCCTGCGTTAGCATGGGCACGGGTTTGAGCCTCATGTGACTTTGTTTAGGAGGTAAGATCAGCTCAAGTCTCACCACCATCCGACTCACTCCCGCGTTGCTACAGTTTTACAATGTGGGTCGGATCGGTGATGCCGAGCCGGCCCAGCGCGTTCCGGGTGTCCAGCGCCAGCGTGGCGTTGTCCGCCACCAGCCAGTAATCCATGCTGGTGTGGTCTGTGGTGACCACCACCGCGTCCACCTCACGCAGCTGATTTCGCTCCAGCCCCACCAAACGGCGCCGTGAGCCCGTACGAGGCCTGCGGTTTCAACACCGGAATAAACGGGTCGTGGTAGATCACCTCGGCCCCACATTGCTCCAGCAGCTCCATAACCTTGAGCGCCGGAGATTCGCGCGGATAGTTGCTGTCCCGCCTGTAGGCGACGCCCAACAGCAGCACGCGCGACCCGTTCAGTAGTTTTCGCATCACTTTGAGGGCGTCCTGCTTGTTTAGGATGAAATACGGCTTCCGCAGATTAATGTCCCCGGCAAGTTTGATGAAACGGGTGGGGAAGTCATACTCCCGCGCCTTCCGGGCCAGATAGAACGGATCGAGCGGATGCAGTGGCCGCCCACGCCGGGTCCCGGCTGAAAACTCTGGATGACAAACGGCTTGCTGCCGGCCGCCTTCAGGAGATCCCACACATCCAGTCCCATGCGGTCGGCCAAGAGCGCTATCTCGTTCACCAGGGCAATGTTGACGGCCCGATATGTTCTCGAACACTTTTGTCATCTCGGCCACAGCGGGCGCCGCGACCGGGCCCGCCCGCTCCAGCGACTGATTGTAAAACAAGGCGGCCAGCTGCCCGCAGCTCAGCTTCCGCATGTCACCGGAGGGTTCATCGCTGATTTTTCCACGGGACAGGGCGCTCACCCCGGCTCAAAGCGGACGTAGAGGGGCAACTGGAGCGCCTCTAAGAGCTGCTGCAGATGGGGCGGTACGTGCCCCCACTGGTACCAGGGGTGCGTGGCCGTGCCGCGGCGGCGCAGCCACAGCGGCCGCAGTTCCTGGAGAATGACTTCATCGGCCGGGGCGGCAATCGTGCGCCCATCCGGCAACGTCCACGGCGGTGGGTCCCGGAAGGCCCCGCGGGCCAACTGGCGCATCGCGCGCACGAGCTGGAGGGCGAGGAGTAGCAGAAAGCCCCGGCCCGCCACCCGCTGCGGGTTCTGGAGATAAAAGGCGTCGCAGTGCCAGGGCTGCTGTTAAGGCTCACGATAGATGACACCACTGGCGCTCACTGGCACCGGCTGTGGGCCACGAGGGCCGGCTCGCCCGAATGGCAGCAACCCCGGACCCGCAGGGGGCCCGGGGTTGCGTGTGGAGGCCGGGTTACGGCTCCCGCCACTCGCCGACCGCGTGCTCGACGTGGTCCGCGTCGACAAT
>JBMFXK010000167.1:0-6548 GCA_049964315.1 Clostridia bacterium
CTTGAACGTGTGGATGAGGCGCGCTTCCGTCCCGTACGGGTCGGAGGTGGTGGCCCCCTCGATGCGGATGACGTTGACACCCGCCTCTTGAAGGGTCGCGACGGCGGTTTCATTGACCACCGCATCTGACCCCACGACATAGGCCGTCCGGATCGACAGCGATCGGAGCAGGGGCTGTTCCACGGCAGGAATCCCGGTTTGGTTGGCGAGGAGAATGGGCCAGTCGTGCTCGCCCGCAATCGCGGCCACCGACAAGAGATCGGTGTAGGATAGCCCCCCGGTTATTACGGCCGTGCCGCTCGGGTCACCCAGATAGGCGGCCAGCGCCGCCGCCGTCCCATAGCGATCTTCGCCCCAGATTCGCTTCACCGTGATGCCCATCCCCTGGATCTGGCTGGCGATGCCCGCACTGATGGCCTGAGGGCCACCCAGGATGACGACAGTGCCCACGTCGTCCGCCCGCCAGGTACTGATGATGGCCGGCTCCAGCAGGGTCGGCGGCGTGAGGTACACCGGCCAGTGCGTGCGGTCGGCCAGCACCTGACCCACCAGCGCGTCATACGGCAGGTCGGACCGCGCCAGGATAACGGTGGAGCGGACCACGGGCGGGGGCGGTGGAGCGGCGGGCGGAGCACTGGCCGTGACGACGGCAGTCGCATAGGGGCCCGCGTATTGGATCCCGGCCAGGTTGTTGCCGTTGTCGGCCGCCGTCTCCGCAAAGAAAGCCGTCGTGCCCGCAGCCGACGGGTCCAGGTTCAGGCTGACGGTCCCGTTGGCGTTCGTGATGCCGGACGGTCCCGACCCCTGCTCGGGCCCCACCGTGAACCCGGACAGTGGTGCTCCCGTGGCCGAGGTCAGGGTAAAGGTGACCGCAGTCGACGAGCCCGCTGTGACGGTGTCCGGACTCGCAATCAGGGTGGCCGGCGTCACGGGGATGGTGGCGAGAGGCGTAAAGGGTCCGTTCGCCGACGCGGACCAGGCCACGGCGATGGCCTGACCGGCATCGCTGGAGTCGGGATCGCCGGTCGACTCGGCGTCATAGGCCATCACCTGCAGGGTGTCGGTGCCGCCCGCAGTAAAAGGGGCCGACACCTGCCCCGCACCGAGGTCGGTCCAGCCGAACTGACCATACGCCGGAAGAGCCTGCCCCTCGGGCACGGCCGCAAAGTCCACATAGTAGTCAGAGTCACTGGCACTGGCCGGCACGTTCGTCAACTCGAGATAGCCTGGGACGGGCTGCCCCGTCGCCAGGCTGTCGACCGTGACACTGAAGGTGGCGAAGTATCCTTCCGTGACGGCCGTGGTGGTGATGTTCACGGAGACGGCGGAGCCTGCGGCAGCGGCCTGGGAAGCAGGAAACAGGGAGAGGGCGGTGCAGAGAGCGGCGGTGCAGAGCGCCGCTGCGCCAAGTCTGGTCACATAGATTCCTCCCGGTCATTGGGTTACGCATTCACTGACAAGAATCGACATAACCCATTTCCCGGGGTTAGGACAAAGCTAGGCCGCCCATTAATTTAGTCTATTTGAGTCTAGGGTAATAAACGGGGGGAGGGAGTGGGGAGGGATGCGTCGACGGCATGCGCCGCGGTTGCAGCGTCCCACGCCGGCACAGCCGCCGAACAGGTTCTACCTGGGCGGAGGCGGGACCCGCCTTTTTGACTCCCGTGACGGTCAGGGCATGTCCGGGGGCTCCCCGCGCAGGATCTGCGCGAGCGGGACGCCCTGTTCGTCCGCGAATAGAGAGGCCAGGCTCAGAAGCTTGTCCAGCTTTGACTCGTACGCAATGAGCACCCCATCCGCATAATGGGCGGCCACCCGCACGGCCTGTGCCAGGGCCGCCTCCGGTACGTTGAGACCGTAAAGCTCGACGAAAAGACCTTTCGGTACGCGCTCCCGCCACGCGCTCACCAGAATTTCCAGCCAGTAGGTGGTCGTGTAGGCGAGGTCATACAGCGGCACCACAAACGCGTCCACGCGTTTGGCCAGGGCGTCGAGCGACAATCCGTAGCGGGACTCCAGGTGGCCGGGGAAGGGATCGGGGTACAGCGTGAAGTAGACGGGGTTGCCGATGTCTCGGCGGACGCTTTCGACAAACTCGATCAGCACCGCGCGGTGGAGATCCTGAAGACTCAGTCCGCAGGCGTCTGCCGCATGCCGGCATACGGCGCACTGGCAGAAGCCGTCGCGGGCGTAGGTGACGTCATCGAGCCGGAACCCCGTCCCCATCGCACTGGCCCGCCGTATCCAGGCGCGGGCCAGCTCCTGCACCTCGGGACGCGTCGGGCACAACGCGTCCCAGTCAAAGTAGCGCTCGGTCCGGGCCGCGCGCAGCCCGTCTGGACCTTCCTGCACCCAGTCGGGGTGCGCCCGGGCGACACGGTTGTCGCCGAAGCAGCTCACCATCGGAATGGTGCCGGCAATGGGGTCGTGCCAGGCACCGCCCACATCCTTCACCTCGAAGAAGGCGGTGGCAAACTGACGGAGGTGCGCCCGATACCGACTTACGATGCCGAACGTATGTGCCATGTGTGTACCCATGTGTGTGCTGATGTGTGGGCCATGGAAAGTGGAAGACCCCCGTCCTGATACCCGTTGTCGCTTAGAATACAAGGAGCACGGTGTATAAGGGAGACTTTCCACCTGCAGAGTTTTCCGCCTGCGAAGCGAGCAGGCTGGCTGGCCATTCTTAGGGAGGAATTGGCATGGACGCATTGGAACGCTGGCCCCTCTATGTGAACGGAGCTTTCATCACCGAGACCGATGCTGAGCCGGTCACAGTGTTCGATCCGGCCCACGGCACCCCGATAGCCGTGGTCCCCACCGCCACGGACGACATCCTGGAAGACGCCATTGGCGCAGCCGAACGGGCCTTTCCCTCCTGGGCGCGGACACCTGCCCGCGAACGCGCCCAGCTGCTGTGGAAGGCCGCCGGCCTCATGCGCGAGCGGCAGGAGGAGCTGGCCCGCCTCCTGACCCGGGAGCAGGGCAAGCCCCTGGCCGAGTCACGCGGCGAGATTGCCATCAGTGCCGAGTATCTCGAGTGGAACGCCGAGGAAGGCCGCCGCGCGTACGGTGACACCATCCCCTCGTCCAAGCCGAATCAGCGCCTGTACGCTCTCCGGCAGCCGGTGGGCGTGGCCGCCGCCATCACCCCCTGGAACTTCCCCTCCTCCATGATTACCCGCAAGATCGGGCCGGCGCTGGCGGCGGGCTGCACCGTCATCGTCAAGCCGGCGTCGGCCACGCCGCTCTCCGCTATCGCGCTGATGAAGATCTTCGCCGAGGCCGGCTTCCCGGACGGGGTGGTCAACCTGGTGCTGGGACCGGCCGCCCACGTGGCGGATGTGCTGGTGCGGGACTCCCGCGTCCGCAAGCTCTCGTTCACCGGTTCGACCGAAGTGGGCAAGACCCTCATGGCCGGAGCCGCCGCCACCATGAAGAAGGTGTCGCTCGAGCTCGGCGGCCACGCACCCTTCTTGGTGTTTGACGACGCCGACCTGGATCTGGCCGCCTCCGGCGTCATCGCTTCCAAATACCGGAATGCGGGGCAGACCTGCATCTGTGCCAATCGCCTCTACGTGCAGCGCGGGGTGGTGGACCGTTTTTCCGACATCCTGGCCGCCAAGGTACAGGCGCTCCGCGTGGGCGATGGTCTCGAGCCTGGCGTGGAAGTCGGCCCCTTGATTGACGAACGGGCGGTGGAGAAAGTGGAGCGGCACGTTAACGACGCCGTGTCGCGGGGTGGCCGGCTGCTGGCCGGCGGCGAGCGCCTGGCGCCGCCGGGACTGTCCCGGCAGTTCTTTGCCCCGACCCTGGTCCTGGACCCGCCACGCGATGTCGTGGCCGCCCAGGAAGAGACCTTCGGGCCCCTGATGCCGATGTGGACCTTCGACACCGAGGAAGAGGCCGTCGCGCTGGCCAACAACACGCCCTACGGGCTCGCGTCGTACTTCTTCGCCCGCGACATCGGCCGCATCATCCGGGTGTCCGAGGGGCTTGAGTACGGGATTGTGGGCGCGAACGAGCCTGTCCCGACCGTGGTGCAGGCGCCGTTTGGCGGCGTCAAGGAATCCGGGGTGGGCCGTGAGGGCGGGCACCAGGGACTCGACGAGTATCTGTACTGGAAGTACGTGGCGCTCACGTTCTAGCCTTGGCCGGAGCCGGCGCGGGTTTGGGGCCTCGCCGTTCCAACTGGCTCAAGATGGCCGCCGATTCCTCGAGATCGGCGGCCATCTTGTCGAGGTCGGCCAGGATGGATCCGGCTTCGCGGAACGCCAGCGGACTGGGCTCGGGGGGAAGGCGCCGGAACGCGTATAGAGCGGCGCTGCGCGCGTTCTGGACCGCCTCCGCCACCGGGTCGGAGTCGCCGGATGGGGAACCGCTGACGAGATGCTGGTACCGTTCAAACGCCACGCCCAGCTGCGCGAGCGGCATCTTCAGGAGATCCAGGAGGCCGGTCTCCCCGGCCTCCCAAAGGGCGGTGAAGCTGCGCGACATGCCGCGCAGTTCGATGCTGGTGCGATCAAGCCGCCCGATGACCTCCCCCACTCTCTTCAGACGCCCTTCCCGCCGCCGCAGCAACGGACTGTACAAAAGGCCCTCCCGGGCGGCCCGCACCCGCGCCTTCGCCTGATCCACCTCTCCGCCCAGCCGCCGCATGCGCTCCAGCACGGCTAGAAACGTGCCGTCTCCCTCACAGGCCCGTGCCAGGGCATGAAGTTCGCGGCCCAATTCCAGGGCCAGCTCCTCCGTCTCCCGCACTGCCAGCGGCGTCGAATCGGGCGGGATGACCACGGCGTTGACGACGATGGCCGTCA
Organism: Clostridia bacterium; assembly: GCA_049964315.1. GTDB lineage: Bacteria > Bacillota > Sulfobacillia > Sulfobacillales > JAIMBI01 > JAKATP01. Next base: position 4,818 of record JBMFXK010000167.1, read on the forward strand.
CCGCCCCGATGATAGTGTCAAGCAGGCGGGCGGCCGCGTACGCGGGCGTCGCCTTCAAGGCCAGGATGAGGAGCGCGCTGATGCCGACCTGGGTCACCGCGGCCGGCCCGAATCCCAGCAGGGTGGCGCCGGCCATGCCGACAAACAGCAGCACACCGACCGACCATGCGCTCACCCCCAGTGCGTGGGCCAGCAGGAGGCTCACCGCGATCCCGCCGACGACGCCGAGAATACGCTGGCCGCCGCGGGCCAGGGACTGCGCCACCGACACCTGCACGGTCAGCACCGCGGCCAGCGGGGCAAAATACGGCCGCGCACCGGGAAAGACAGCTTCTGCCACGTACCAGGAGATGGACGAAGCCAGGGCAGCCTTGACCACCTGCACATAGGTGCCTATGCGATAAACCCGAGGATCGTCGTGCACGTCGCACAAGCCTCCCAGGAGATCTTCCGTCCCGCTCTCCTCCGGCATACGCCTCAGGCAAGGCGCGTGCGCGCACCAGTCCCGCGGCCATGCGCGGGAAGGCTCAGGAGGCATGGCAGGCGGGTCAGACCGGGAGTCCCAGGGCGGCCGGCGGGACGCCCTCACACGGCCGCCCAGTGCCTGCGCGGCGCCGCTTCGCCCCACGAGATCTCGCGTGTGGCAGCCGGAACCCTCACTCCTGGAGATACAGGACGAGCATCTGCCGCCGGAACAGGAGAAGGCCTGCAACCCCGACGGCGGCGGCAAACAGATCGAAGATGAGGGAGGCATGCATGAGCCAGCTATTCGTGAAGGAAATCGGAATCCACTGCAGCGCCAGCGGAATGATGAGGATGACCACTCCCACCAGAGAGACCATGTACGCGGTTCGCTGGTCGCCCACCCGGAAGGCGACGAAGGTCCCCACCACCGACACGTACACTGACAGCCCGGCCATGATGAAGAGCGCGGCTGTCCGGGTGCCGGGATTGGCCAGATAAAGCCAATGCCATCCGTTCCCGTCAAGGAGGGCAGACGCGAACAACTGCATCCCGAGAGCCAGCCATCCCGCCACGTAGCTGAAGATCGCGGAGGTCAGAATCTTGCCCCCGTAGATGGCTCCATCCGGAAGCCGCGTGGTCAAAAGGTAGTCGAGCGTCCTTCCCACCCGTTCATGCAGCACGAGGTCCGGGGCAGTCTGCAGCGCAATGAACAGGGCCGCAAACAGGCCGTAGGCAAACCGGAACCAGTCGAGCATCGATCCAGTCAGCACCCGACTGTGCGTCCCATGGCGAAGAACCACGGCCGGCAGGACGCCGAAGAGCAGCACCGCCATGAGGAAGATAAGGAGCGAGCGCCGCAGCGCGATGAGTTCGCGGGTTTCCTTCCAGAGCATGGTCGTCAGATCACGCATGACGATCCCCCCCGACGACGCGGAGGTACACCTCCTCCAGCGATTCCTGCCGGGGCGTCACCGCCCGGATGCCCACTCCGGCCTTCACCAGGGCCGCCACCAGCGCTTCTACATCATCCGGAGCACGCACTGTCGCTTCCCACTCGTCTCCGTCGAGCAGCCTCAGGGTGATCCCCCCGGGAAGGCCCAGGGACGCCACCCGGTCTTCGTCCAGATTGCGAAGCCGCAGGCTGACGGTCGGCGCTCCGCCGCTTTCAAGTTCCCGGGGTGCTCCATGCGCCATCAGCCGCCCGGACTGGATGATGGCAATGTCGCTGCACAGTCGCTCCGCCTCGTCGTCAATCAGCGTCTGGTT
>JBMFXK010000168.1:0-6540 GCA_049964315.1 Clostridia bacterium
GTATGCGGCGGCCGGGTTTCTGGTGGGACTGCCCTTTCTGGTGGGCTGGCTGCTTGGCGTCGTGGGTGGGCTCCTGACGGACCGCCTGGGTGCGGCGCGTGCCTACGCCGTGGCGATGGTACTGCTGGGTGCGGCCTACGCGGCTGTCGGCCTTGTCCACTCTTACGTCGGCATCATGGCGCTCCTGGTCGCGGCCGGCGCGCTCCAGCCCATGACGGCCAACGGGGCGCAGGCCCTCTTGAACCAGACGGTGAAGCCGGATCACCGGGGAGCCGCCCAGAACTTTCAGTACTGGGCATCCAATGCGGGCATTCTGCTTGGCCTCCTCGTCTCTGCCGAGCTGCTGCGGGCGGGGCATTCGGCGACGCCTTTCTATCTCATGGGAGCCTTGCGCGTCGTACAGGCGCTGGTAGTGACGGGCCTGTTCTTCCGCGCAATGTTCGGCCGCACGGCACCGGGCGGGGGACGGGCGCGTCCGGGTCCGGTCGCGGCGGTGCGCGCGGCCATGGGAGACCGGGCGCTCCTGTACGTGTCGCTCGCCACCATCATGGTCATGCTGCTGGAGGCGCAGCTGAGCTCCGCCGTCCCGCTGCGCCTGACCGCCACCATCGGCACCCGCTGGTACGGCCCCCTCATGGGCATCGATGCGGTCATGATCGTGATCTGCCAGCCGCTGGCCATGAAGTATCTGCCGGCGCGGCGCCCCTACCTCTGGTTTGGCATCGGCACCGTGACCACCGCTGTCGGTCTCGCCCTTGGCGGGATCGTGAATGCCCTGGTGGCGTGGGTGGTGGCGATGGTGATGTACAGCGCGGGCGAGGTCCTGTGGTCCACCAAGCTGAACGACCTCCTGGGCGAAGTTCCCACCCCCGGCCACGAGGGGCTGTATTTTTCCACGGTGAACTCGGGCGTGTACCTGGCGGTGTTTGCCGGCACCTGGATTGGCGGTGCGCTGCTCCACGTCCCGACGCTGCTGTTTGGGAGCCTGCTCGTGCCGGCCGTGGCGGCCGTGTTGTTCTATCGCGCCGGCGCCTCCCATCTCCGGCTTCGCGTCGCCCGCGAACAGGCGCAGGCGGGGCAGGTGACGCAGGCGGCGATTCCAGGCATGGAGGCGGAGGCGGGCGGAGCGCCCGAGGAGGAAGCCGAGGGGGTCGCGGAGGTCATGACCCAGGGAGTGGGCGCCACCTACGCTCCGCATCCGGGTGGGAGCCTCTCGGACTTCGGGATTCCGATGCCGGCGGAACGCATGGTGCTGTTGGAGCATCTGAAGCCCGACGACTGGGCGGCCATCCTCGCGCACACGACGCGGATCTCGTTCAGCGCCGGCGAGCAGCTGGTGGAGCGGGGTGCGGTAGAACGGGCGCTCTATCTGGTCGAGAGCGGCCGACTTGAGGTCCTGGTGCCGGGCCCCGGGGGCCAGTCCCGGCGGCTCACCGTCATCGAGCCAGGAGCCGTGTTTGGTGAGCAGGCCTTCGTGGATGCCTCTCCCCGCTCGGCTGCCATCCGCGGTGTGACAGGAGGAACCGTGTACCGACTCGAATGGGACGGATTCGAGGCTCTCGCGCGGGCCGAGCCTGACCTGGCCCGCGCGCTCATGACCGATCTGGCCCGGATCCTGTCAGAAAGGCTCCGCCGCACCACGCAGTACGTGACCGAGCTCGCGAGCGCCTGAGGCAGTCTGCAGGCGGCCGGCAGTTTTCTGATGCCTGGGAAGGCGGGAGGGTGATCACATGAGCACCGCTTCAGACGCGGCGATGGGCGAGAACGGGCGATTTTCTCGGCTTGCTGGTCCCCCCTTGCTGTCCACGGGCGCCTCGGGACGGGAGCGCGGTCGGCGCGCCGTCGCCGCCGTCCGCTACCTGCAGGAATACCGGGCGCGCCGTGCCGAACACGAACTGCCCGCCGCGCTGCCCTGGGCGGACCGCCAGCAGGCGCTCCGGCCCGTCAGAGAGGCGGCCCTGGAGGAGCTGGCGCGGCTGTTGAACCTCGCCCTGCCGGACGTGGCCGATCACGTGACCCTGCGCGATCTGGAGGACCCCCGCCGACCGGTCTCACCAGAGTTCCTGCTGTTTGTGAATGAGTTTGGCCGCGTTATTTCGGGTGATCCGCGGTTTGCTTTCAACGCGGGCGCCCATCTGCTCCCGGTCTCGCGGCTTCGCCTCCGACGCCTCTTGGGGGTGGGAGGCGCGCTGGCTTCGCTGCCGGGATATGTGGCCCGGTCGGGTGGCGGCCGCCTGTCCGTGGTGGAGCGCGGACCGCATCGGGCCCGGGTCCGCTGGGATGACGCGGACGAGGTCGCCCAGGTGCCGGAGCCGTATCGTGCGGATTACATCCGCTACGGGTGTCAGACCATGCAGGGTGCGGTCGCAGCCCTGCCCGCACTCCTCTTCGGGCTCCCGGCCGCCCACGTGGAGGAAGTGTCGTGCCGGGCGAACCAGGGCGACGTCTGCGAGTGGGAGGTCACCTGGGCCGCGCGGCCGGCGCGCGTGACCCGCAACCGCTTCGGCCTGGGCGGGGTAGTCTCGGTGGCGGTTCTGGCTTACATCCTGATGGCGGGGCCGGGAACCGGTCCGGCAGGCCTGTTCGCGCTGGCCGTGCTGCCCCTAGCCCTTGGCTGGGTCTGGCAGCGGATGGCGGACAACCACGAACTCCTCAATCAGCTGCAGGACCGCACCGCCGACCTCGAGGCCACCCTGGCGGCTCTCCGGGACAGCCAGCGCCAGGTGGTGGAGGCTGAGAAGATGGCGTCGCTCGGCCAGCTGACGGCCGGGGTGGCGCACGAGATCAACAACCCCGTCAACTTCCTGGCCTCGAGCGTCCCGTCCCTCCGCCGCGACATCGAGGAAATCCTCTCCCTGGTGAAACCGTCGGAGCAGTTGAGTGCGATCGGGGTCACCCTGGAGGACCTCCCGATGCTGAAGGAAGAGATCCAGGACCTCCTGCACGGGATGGAGGAGGGCGCCCGCCGCACCGCGGAAATCGTGCGCGGCCTGCGCACGTTCTCGCGCGTAGACGAAAATGACATGAAGGACGTCGACCTGCTGGAGAACATCCAGACCACGCTCATGCTGCTGCGCGAGCGCTACTATCCCCGGATCGACGTGGACACCGTGGTGGAAGACAACCTGCCGCCCGTGGAGGCGAATCCGGGCCAGCTGAACCAGGTGTTCATGAACCTGCTTGCCAACGCCATGGACGCGATTCCCGACGCCGGGCGCATCCGCATCGAACTGGCGACGGCACCCGAGGGTGTGGCCATCCGCATCTGGGACTCCGGGCCGGCGATTCCGGAGGCGGTGCGGACACGGATCTTCGAGCCGTTCTTCACCACGAAGCCCATCGGGCAGGGAACCGGACTCGGCCTCTCCATCAGTTATGCCATCGTGCAGCGGCATCACGGCACCATCGCCGTCGAGAACCCGCCTGACGGCGGCGTTCTCTTTACGATGGTGTTACCCGTCCGGCAGCCCGCGCCGGACGCATCGAATCAGGTCGGCTAGAGGTTCTCGGCCAGCCGCGTAGATCCCACAGACTCGTACGGCGAACGGAGAGATACATGAGTATTGAAGAACCGATGGGCGTCATCTATGTCGACGATGAAGAGCACAATCTGGTGGCCTTCCGGGCCGCGTTCCGCCGGCGCTTTCGCGTCTACACCAGCACATCGGGACGGGAAGCCATCAACATCATGCGGGAGCACGACATCCCCATCGTCATTACCGACCAGCGCATGCCCGATATGATGGGGGTTCAGTTTTTAGAGGCGATCACGCCCGAGTTTCCCGACACGGTGCGGATGATCCTCACGGGCTTCAGTGACGTCGGCGCAGTTATTAAGGCCATCAACACCGGGCGCGTGTACCGCTATATCACGAAGCCCTGGGAGGAGCAGGAGCTCCTCATGACGCTCAGTGGGGCCGCGGACCTGGTGCGTCTGCAGCGGCGCGAGCGCCAGCTGATGGCGGAGCTGCAGGAACGGGTGGCGCAGCAGGAGCGGGTCGTGCGGCTGTTCCAGAAGTACGTGCCCGAGCACGTCGTGCAGGACATGCTGAGCGAACAGCGCGACGACGCGGCCCTGCTGGATGGGGAAGCCCGCATCGTCTCCGTCCTCATGGCCGACATCCGCAACTTCACCGCCCTGTCTTCGCGCCTGGACCCGCAGGAGGTGGTGAGCTTCCTGAACGCGTACTTCAGCACCATGACGGACGCCGTGCGCCATCACAAAGGTACGGTCAACAAGTACCTGGGAGACGGCATTCTGGCCGTCTTCGGGGCGCCCATCTCCTCGCTCGACAATCCGGTCAACGCGGTGTTGTGCGCGCTGGAGATGCGAACGCGGCTCGAGCAGTTCAACACCGAGTGGGCCGAGCGTCTGGGGGGACCCATCCACATCGGCATCGGCGTCAATACGGGCGAGGTGATCGTGGGCAACATCGGCTCTGAACAGCGGGTGGAGTACACCGTCATCGGCGACACCGTGAACGTGGCCTCGCGGATCGAGGGACTGACCCACGGCCATCCGGAAGGGATCTTGATTGGCGAGACCACGGCCAACGCCGTGCGGTCGATGGTGGAGCTGAAGACCCACGAGCCGGTCCTGGTCAAAGGGAAGGACGACCCGTTGAGTCTCTCCTGGGTGATCGACAGGATCTAACTTGCGGCGGCAAAGGGTGGCGTAGGTGAATCTGTTCGAGGCGCTGGTGGTCGGGCACCTGGTTGGCGACTTCTTGCTCCAGACGGGATGGATGGCGCGGGAAAAAGTGCGCAGCTACCCGGCCATCCTCACGCACAGCGCCGTGTACACGGCTTCGGTCACGGGCGCGAGCTTGCTCACCGGCGGCATTCCTTGGACGGGCATCGCACTCCTGTTCGTGAGCCATGCCATCCTGGACCGGCGGACCTTCGTCCATTGGTGGGGGCGCCGGGTCCAGGGCATCGTGCGGGAGGCGGACCAGTGGCTGTACATCATGACGGACCAGGTGTTTCACGTGCTGATACTGGTGGCGGTGGTGCTGCTGGCACGCCCCTAAGACGCGGCTTTGCACAACGGTTCCAGCTTCCGATGTGAAGCGGCCGCGGCCTGCAATAGTCCGTAAATTCTGGCGGAGGAATGAAATGCCAGGCTACCATGGGGCTGCCTGAGCAGGGGTGAGACGAGGGGGCATCGGGGGACGGGTCGGACCCGCACGACATGCGCTGGCGCTGTTCGGCCGCCGCAGCCGACGAGGACCATCCCTGTCGGCCCCTTGCCCTCCTCACCGTGGGCAGCCGGGGCCTATGCATGACGGCCCGCCCGCGGGAGGACGTATCGAAAGGGTGTTCAGGTCTTGACCCATACAGAGTCGCTGCGGTATTGGCGAGCCAAGTTCGACGGGAAACTCCCCCTGCTGCAGCTGCCGACAGACGGGGCCCGCTCCGCGTCCCGCCGCTTCTCGCCTGGCCAGCACCCCCACGCCCTTGATCCGGCTCTCGTGCGCGCGCTCACGCGTGTGGCGGGGCTGATGCAGCAGGAACTCTGGGCGCTGTTCCTGGGAGCCTTCGAGGTGCTCTTGTCGCGCTACAGCGGCCAGGCTGAGCTGCTGGTCGGCCTTCAGATCGGGCCTGACGGGGATGCGGACCGATACGGGGTCCATCACGCCGACCTGAGCGACAACCCCTCCTTGCAGGCGCTGGCACCCGCCATCCAGGCAGACGCCGTCGATGGACTGGAATGCGGGCTGCGGCTCGACGAATGGGAGGATGCGTTCAAACATCAGCTCGATCCGAGCTACCCTCCCGTGTTTCAGGCGGCATTCCGGTGGCAGCCGCCGTCAGCAGCGGGCGCGGCCCGGGACGTGTCGCTGGACGTCACCGAAGACGGCGGGACGCTTTTGTTCACTATTCGCTACGACCAAACCCTCTTTGAGCCGGCCCGCATCGCCCGCATGGCCAAGCATCTGACCGTGCTCCTGAGTGCCGTCGTCAGCGATCCCGCGCTGCCGGTGGGGCGGCTGCCACTCCTGACCGCCGAGGAGCGGGCGCAGATCGAGCGCTGGAACGACACCCGGCGCCCGTTCCCGCAGGAGAGCACGCTCCACGCCCTGTTTGAGAAGCAGGCCGCGCGCACGCCGGACGCCTTAGCGGCAGAATATGAAGACACGTCCCTCACCTACCGGGAATTGGACGCGCGCGCGAACCAGCTGGCGCGCTGTCTGCGAACGCACGGCGTGGGGCCGGACACGCTCGTGGGGCTGATGCTGGAACGGTCGCTGGAGATGGCCGTCGGGATTCTTGGCGTGTGGAAGGCGGGGGGAGCCTACGTACCGATGGATCCGGCGTACCCCCCGGAGCGCCTGGCATTCATGCTGGCCGACTCCAGCGCGCCGGTGCTCCTGACCCAGGCGGCGCTGCGCGACCGGCTGCCGGCGACAGCGGCGACCGTGATGGCACTCGATGCGGACTGGGACGCCATTGCATCAGAATCGGCCGAGCCGCTGGCGGCGACGGCGGGGCCGGACAACCTAGCGTATGTGATCTACACGTCGGGCTCGACAGGCAAGC
>JBMFXK010000169.1:0-6480 GCA_049964315.1 Clostridia bacterium
CCCCAGGAGGCAAGGAGTTGGGGAATGTTGGCCGGCAGACCGAAACGAAGCGATGTGGCCAGGATTGCGACCCAATACACCAGCGTGGCGTACAGGACCGTGACGCCGCCGTAGCCGATAAAGCGGCCCCACACCATCGTGCGCCGCGACAGCGGGCGCACCATGAGCGCGAGCAGTTCGCGGTCGGCCGATAAGGCCCCGGCGGTGGCAAATGCGGCAAATAGCGCCACCAGTCCATAATCGATGAAGAGGCCCATGCCAATCGCCGAGACCTGCGCGAGGGCCGTTGCCTCGAACCGGAACCCACCGCTCTGGTAGGACACCTGTCCGAGAAACCACCACAACAGGAAGCCGTACACCAGGGCGCCCAGGGCCGCCATCTGCACGAGCCGCTTGCGGGCAATCTCCACGGCCGTATAGCGCGCCCAGATTCTCACGGGGTCTCCACCTCCTCCAGGAACCAGTCCTCCAGCGTCCGCCTGAGGGCCGCCACCTCGTACACGGCCACACCGTGCTCGACCAGCTCGCGGTGCAGGGCGGGCAGGTCCTGGCGGTCCATCCGGGCCAGGAGCTCGCACCCTGAGTCATTGACCGTCACACGGATGCCGCGCGCTTGGAGCCCGGAGCGTACTGCAGCCGGCAGGGGCCCGACCGAAAAGCGAAACTGCGGGACGGCACCTTCCAGTACACGGGCGACGGGTCCGGCGTCTCCAAGCCGACCGTGGTGGATAAGGGCGACGCTGTCGCAGAGTCCCTCCAAATCACTGAGCAGGTGGCTGTTGAGAAAAATGGTCACCCCGCGTTCGCGCAGCTCGCGCATGAGATCGGACATCTCATGACGGCCGCCAGGATCGAGGGCCGAGGTGGGCTCATCCAGGAGTAAGAGCTCAGGATCGCCCACCAGGGCCGCCGCCCACGCGAGCCTTTGCTCCATGCCCTTGCTGAAGCCCGCCACACGGCGCTGTGCGGCGTGCGGCAGCCCTACCCGTTCCAACAGCGCGAGCAGATCATGGTCGGAAAGCGGGCAGCCAAGAAAGGCGGCGTGGAAGCGGAGCGTCTCGGCGGCGGTCAGCCAGGGAGCGGACCGGAACAGTTCCGGCAGATAACCAAGGCGGCGCCGGGCTTCAGGGTCGTCGTGGGCCCGTCCCAGTATGCGCGCGCCGCCCGAGCTGGGGCGGATGAGCCCGGCCAGGATGCCGACGAGGGTGCTCTTGCCGGCGCCATTCGGGCCGAGCAGGCCAAAAATCTCGCCCTGCTCCACGTGGAGCGATACGTCGTCGAGCGCGAGGACGTCTCCGTAGCGCTTCGTGAGGCCCAATGTCTGGATGACCTTCACGACTTCCTCAATCGGTGCCGAGCGCCTTCCCTGGCCATGATGACGCCAAGAAGCGCCAGCCGAAGGAGCGGCCCCCGGTCAGGGGGCGCCGCCGCAGTGGGGTGGCCCTGGGAGTGGCGCCGGAGCTCGAGATTCGGGATGACGAGTCCCAAGAGAAAGGCCATCAGGGCCAGCAGGCCGCCCATGCCGAATACGCGCTTCACCGCATTGCTGATGCTGACGGAGAGCGCCCGCACGACTTCATTGGCCGCCTTCTGTCCCGCCTGCAGGATGGCTCGCCGGGCGTCGGGAACCGCGGTGGACAGGGCCTTTTGAATTACACCCGGCTCGGCCCTGGTCAGTGAAGACTGGACCGCCTGCAGGGTTGCCGCGCGCGCCGCCGGGCTGGCCGGTGGATGTGCCGCGACCGCCTTCAGGCTCGCGGGCAGGTTCGGATTCTGCAGGATGGCCGCGCGGTCGGCGGTGTTGCCGGCAAGCGCGCCCGTAAGCAGGCTCAGCGTGGCCTGGGTCGAGTGATGGACCGCCGCCGGAATCCCGCCCGGCACCAGCTGTTTCTTGTACGAGGCGGGGAGCCGCGGGTCACGAATCAGGGTTGCGTACGCGGCGTGGCTGCCGCGCAGCGCTGCCGCCACCTCGTCGGCGATGTGCCGGAACTGGCCCTCAATCTGCCGTCGGGTCTGGGTCTGGTCGGACAGCGAGTCGGAGTTGACGGCCACGGCGCCGCTGCGGCCGCGCAGATCCTTGGGCAGGTGGGCCGGTATCTGGGCCGTCAATGTGGTGACCAGGATAACGCCCATGACGGCGGCGCCGATGGACGAGCCGATCTGTCGGAAGAACTGGTTCCCGCTTGACGCTACGCCCATCTGATCGAGCCGCACCACGTTCTGCACCGCCAGCGTATAGAGCGGAAAGCCCGGGCCGATGCCCACTCCCAGTAGGAACATGAGCACCACCAGGTGACTCATGGGCATGGAAGTCTTGAGGGTGAAATAGATGGCCGCGAAGACAATCACGGTCCAGACGTTGCCGATGACCAGGAGGATCTTGAAGCGGCCGATGCGCGAGGCGAGCAAACCTGACAGCATGCTGCCCACCACCACGCCTCCCGTCAGCGGCGTCATCACGAGCCCGGCGTGAAGCGGGCTGATGTTCTTGGCCATGACCAGGTAAAACGGCAGGAACAGCACCGAACCCAGGAATGCGGCGCCAAAGAACATGGTTCCCAGCCCCGCCCAGGTGAACGTGGGAATTTTGAGCAGGTCCATGTGAAAGAGCGGTGCCCGCGAGCGGCGCTCGATTTGATAAAAGGTGACGAGAACCGCCAGCGCGAACGCGATGAGCCCGATAATCTCCCACGAAAGCCACTTGTACGTCGTCCCGCCCCAGGACAGTGCCAGGAGCAGAGGGACCGTCCAGAAAACCAGGGTGAGCGCGCCAAGCCCGTCGAAGCGCTGCTTCTTAGGCGTACGCAGGAGCGGCATGTGCACCAGCAGGACGTACAACGCAATGGCGCCAAACGGCATGTTCACGTAGAACACGTAGCGCCACGAGAAGCTGTCGGTCAGAAGGCCGCCGAGGTATGGCCCGACGACGCTGGCCAGTCCAAACACCGCCCCGAACAGTCCCTGCACGCGGCCGCGCTCACGAGGCGGGAACATGAGGCCGATGACCGTGGAGGCCACCGCAAAGATGGCGCCGCCACCCAGGCCCTGAATACCGCGAAATAGGATGAGCTGGTCCATCGAATGGCTGAGGCCGGACAGCGCGGACCCGATGAGAAAGAGCGTGGCGGCCACCAGCAGGATATATTTGGGCGCAACGATGTCCGCCAGCCGGCCGGCGATGGGAAGAGCCACTGTCGAGGCCAGCAGGTAGCTGGTCGCCACCCAGGCGTACAGGCTCGTGCCGCCGAGATCCTGGACGATCCGGGGCAGCGCAGTCGATACGATGGTCTGGTCAAGCGCGCCGAGAAAAATGCATAGGAAGACGCCTACGAGCGCGATGCGCCGCTCGCTGATGGCATGAGTGGTCAACGTGGCCAAGCTGTCCCTCCTGATTGGGGTTAGTGGACGGCGCCTTCCCCACGCGGCGGCCCGGACAGAGCCGCCGCACACGCGCGTGCGATGCTGCGCGCGGTCTCGGACAGCGGTTCCGGCGGGCGCACGTGAGCCGTCAGCACATGCGCGAACAGACTGGCGTAAAAGTGACGCGCCACCTCGTCAAACGGGCCCTCGGCGATTTGCCCCTCACGGGCTAGCGTTTCCAGGTGGTGGGTCAGCGCCTCCCGGACCCGAACCGCAAACACCGCGTGCCAGGGCCGGCCTTCCGGCTCCCGGGCGGCGGTGCAGAGGCTTAACAGGAGCACGTCCGCGACCGGCAGCGCGTGGTCTAGATACGCGGTGGCCCAGCCGACCAGGTCCTCTTCCAATCCGCCGGACCCAGCCCGCCCGACCAGCGAGCGGGAATCCAGGTCCTCAATGAAATGGTCCACCATGCCCTGGATGAGTCCATCCTTGCTGCCGAAATGGCGGAACAGGGTCACCTCATTCACGCCCGCGCGCTGAGCCACGGCTCGGGTGGTGATGGCCGCAAAACCGCCCTGCCGCCAGAGCTCCTTGGCCGCCTGAAGAAGACGCCGCTCCGTGTCTTCCGGATGATGCATATGAACCCTCGCATGTAAGCAATGCTTGCATGATGACAAAACGGGCGACCCCCGGTCAAGGGGTCGCCTGTTTTGTCTCAGGAGAACAGGCGGGCGGTGTCCATTTGGAACGCGCTCACCGTTATGCCAGCCGCCCGGTGCTCCGTAAACGCGGCCACGACCCCGTTGTGAATCCAGACGAGCGTTACGGACTTGCCATTCGGGGCCGGCTCGATAACGGCTGGATTTCCGAGAAACGTGGTGTTGACAGGATTGCCGGGAAGCGGCAGCACCACCGTCTGACGCCAGTTTCCGACCGCCGACAGGGCCGTTCGGAGGTTCTGGGGCAGGAACGGAAGGCTCAGGATGGCCGCGCGGACCTGACTTACTGGCACCCCGCTTGGCACGTCCAGCGACGGCGTGGTCATTTCAATCAGCGCATCGTAACCGCCGTAGACGTTTGCCTGCATCATCGCGCTGGTGGGGACGTTGACGGTAAAGCTCTCCCCCTCCAGGCTTGTCGGGAAAAGCGTCGTGGCGCCTTCACTCTGAAGCCATGTGTTGATGCGGGGGACGTTGAGCGAGAACGACGCCGTCTCCGCCGGCTGCACGGAAGCGGTGGCAGTACCGAGGCTAGACGGCCACAGATCTGGCAGTCCCGTCCGACCGGTGAGCGTGCCGGTCGCGGTGGAGTAGGGCGCCGCACCGCGGACAAGGTGCGCCGATCCGAATGTGTCGAGTGATACGCTTCCGTTCCGGGTGAGAGAATTCATCAGCGTCCGCAGGGTTCCGACGGGAATCCCCACCGATTGCACCCGGGTCGGCTGGAACACGGTCAGGGCATCGGCCAATACGTGGCGTGCAGGCGCCGAGGCGGCCAGTACCACACCGAGGATTACCGCGGCGGCCGCTCCTCCGTAAACAAGCGGGCGCGCCGACCGCCGGTTCCGGAACCGCGGCGGCGCCTCGCCGAGCAGGGCTTGGTCCGTCAGGGCGGTGAGCTCGGCCAGACCCGCCACCGTGCGCTGACAATCACGGCAGTGTTGAAGGTGGCGGGCCATGGTCTCCCGGAGGCTGCCGTCGCCCTCTCCGTCGCTGTACGCGAGCCACGCCTCTTCGGCGGGACATCCCGACTCCCGCCCTGTCGCATTATTCATGCTCATCCTCCCTCTCCGAGGCGGCGCTGTACGCACGCCGGAGCTTCTTCATGGCGCGGAGCAGGACCACGCCCACCTGGTTTTCGGGAACGCCGGTGGCCGCCGCAATCTCACGGTAAGAAGCGCCTTCATGCCGGAGCCACAGCGCATCCCGATCACGGCCGACGAGCGACCCCAGAATCATCCGCACACGGGCCTGGTCAAGGTGCTGCAAAGCCTCCGATTCGGCCGACGGGGCATGCTCACCATCGTCCGGGGCGGCGCGCGCCAGCGGGTCTTTCCTGCGCAGGTGATCGAGCGCTCGGTTGCGGACTACGACCCGCAGCCACGCCCAGGCATGCCTCGTGTGATGCAATTCGGCGCGCATGAGGCGCTCGAATGCATCCTGGGCCAGATCTTCAGCCAGCGAGCGGTCCCGCACCAGGCACTCCGCCTCACGCACCAGCTGGTCAAAGCGATCGCGATACAGGCGCTCCCATTCTTTGGACACCTGCTCCTCCTGTCGCCCGACGTCAATGGATTTTCCATGAGGTAGACGCAGCAGGACACGGTTTTCTTACAGTCCGATCCACTCTTTTTTCAGGAGACCATACACAACATGGTCGACGTATCCGTCGGGATGACGGAGATCCTCTCTTAAGAGTGCCTCTTCGGTAAAGCCGAGCCGTTCCGGAATGGCCCGGCTCTTGCTGTTGCCGGGCTGGGCGCGGATCTCGACCCGGTTCAGGCCGAGGGCCGAGAACGCGTGTGTAACCAGTGCCCTGACCGCCCGGGTCATGAGCCCGCGGCCCTGATGCGACTGCGAGAGCCAATAGCCAATCTCGCCCCGTCCGTTCATACGATCGATGGCGTGGATGCCGACCGAGCCCGCGATTGCCCAGTCAGGGCCGACGAGGAGGGCCAGTTCGCAGGCCTCATAGGCGGCCCACTCCCGGCGCGTGCGCTCGATATAGGATAGGGCGTCATCGACGTCGTACGCCTCCGTGGCGAAGGGAAGCCATTGGGCGAGATATTCCGCCTGCGCGTGCACCAGCGCCGCGAGCGGTTCGGCGTCTGCGGTCTCCCATACCCGAAGCCGTATCTCATCATCCACCGGCCAGTAAAACACGTGGGCATGCCTCCTGGGTTCCCGTCATCTTACACGAACCGTCGGGTGCGCTACCCTGCACCAAATCCGGACCTGGGCGTGCAGGCGTGACCAGGCCCAGACGAGGCGGGGCACGGTAGCATTAGGAGTATTTCCCATCTACGGCAGCGATCACGTCCGCCTAAGCGGGACGGCGACGATCCCACCTACCTTCCGCACGTCAGGCCAGCGTCAGCCGGGTTTTTAGAGTGGGGCCGCT
>JBMFXK010000170.1:0-6469 GCA_049964315.1 Clostridia bacterium
GCGCGGTGGGAGCGCACGAAGGCCATTCAGACCCCGGTTCTTCGATGCGGGTGGCGCCAGGGTACGTCGCATCCCAGACGACCCGGTGGCTTCCGGCCGTCTTCTTCAGGCGCGGACCGGCGTCACCCTTGGCAAGCTCATCGCTTGACAACACCTTCACGGTGGCGCCGCTGGCGTCCTTGAAGGTCAGCGAGATCCGCTCCGGCTCCTCGGCCAGATAGTACTGGACGATGACCGCCGGCACGTTGGTGCCGGCATCGAGCCAGCCCGCGGGGTCGCCCGTCTCGGGGCGATCGGCCATGTAGCTGCCCGCTACGTGCACCGGCAGGGGACCCTCGCCCATGCGCCGGATCCACTGATTCCGGCCCACAGCCGTGGAGCGGACGGTGTCCCGGAGCGGGAAGAGGCGGGTGGCGTGTGAGCCAGATCCCCCGGCCAGCGCCCGCACGGGAGTGAGGTCATCCAGCACCCAGAAGGAGCGTCCGTGGGTGGCCGCCACCAGGTCGGTATCCTTGACTTCCAGGTCATGCACCGGGACGACCGGGAGGTTGAACTTCAGGCTCTCCCAGTGCAGCCCGTCGTCGAACGACACGTACGCACCGCGTTCGGTCCCGCAGTACAGGAGCCCCGGCATCGTGGGGTCCTCGCGGATCACGCGGGTGTACTCGTCGGCGGGGATGCCTTCCGTGATGAAGGTCCAGGACGAACCGCCGTCAGTGGTCTTCAGGAGATAGGGCTTGGGGTCGTCGAGCTTGTACCGGTTGGCCGCTACGTAGGCCGTGTCGGCGTCCCGATGGGACGGCTCGATGATGCTGATGAGGGTCCACTCCGGGAGGTTCTTGGGCGTAACCTCGGTCCACGTCCGGCCGTTGTCGGTGGAGCGGTGGATGAGCCCGTCGTCACTGCCTGCCCACAAGACGCCCGCCTGTACGGGGGATTCCTGGAACGCGAACACCGTGCCGTAGATCTCGACGCCGGTCTGGTCGAGCGTGATAGGTCCACCCGATGGCTTCAGCTTCTCGGGGTCGTTCCGGGTTAGATCGGGACTCACGACCTCCCAGGTCTGGCCCTCATCGTGTGACCGATGCACATGGTTCGAGCACATGTACAGAACGTTCGGGTCGTGGGGGGAGATGTGAATGGGGGACGTCCACTGGAACCGGTACGTGTATGCTTCGGCCGCGACACCCGCCGTCTTCTCCGGATACACGGAAATATCACGGAGCTGCTTGGTGGCGTGGTCGTAGCGAGTCAGGCGGCCGCCTTCGCCACCGCCGGAACTGCCCGCGTAGACGATGTCCGGATTGCGCGGATCCACCTGGATGTACCCCGACTCGGCGCCGCCAATCTCGTACCACTCGCGATCGGTGAGTGCAGGGTAGTGGCTGGCACTGGGCACCGTGATGGTGGAGTTGTCCTGCTGGGCGCCATACACCCGGTACGGGAAGCGCGTGTCGGTGGTGACGTGGTAGAACTCGCTGGTGGCCTGGTTGTGAATGGAGGACCAGCTGGCCCCGCCATCAAAGGTCACGACGGCGCCCCCGTCGGCGCCGTGAATCTGGCGCTTCGGATTCTTGGGGTCGATCCACAGGTCGTGATGGTCACCATGGGGTGTGGAAATGCGCGAGAAGCTCTTGCCGCCGTCTATCGACTTGTAATAGCCGGCCGACAGGATGTAGCACGTATTCTCGTCAACAGGGTCCGCGAACATGTGCGTGTAGTACCACGGCCGCGAGCGAGGGCCGCGCGAGTGGTCAATCTGCTGGAAATGGCGGCCACCGTCGTCTGACCGGTAAAGGCCGCCGTGCTCATCCTTGGCCTCGACCATCGCCCACACCCGATCCGGCCGCGCGGGCGAGACCGCCACGCCGATGCGTCCAAGGACGACACTCGGGAAGCCCTGCTCCTCGCCGAGGCGCTGCCACCCGTCGCCACCGTCGCGGCTCACGTACAGCGCGGATTCCGCGCCGCCGCTCACGAAGCCCCATGGGGAGCGCTGTCCATGCCACATGGATGCGAACAGGATCCGGGGATTGGTGGGATCCATGTTGAGGTCGATGGCGCCGGTGTTCTCGGAGACGAAGAGCACCTTCTCCCAGTGCTGGCCCCCGTCCTGAGTCCGGAACACGCCGCGATCGGAGTTTGGTCCAAACGCGTGTCCGAGTGCGGCCACGTAGGCCACGTCTGGATTGGCCGGATGGATGCGCACCCGACTGATGTGGCGCGTGTCGGCGAGTCCCCTGTGGGACCACGTGCGGCCGCCATCGTTTGACCGATACACCCCATCACCGAACGACACGTTGCCGCGGATGCATGCCTCACCCATGCCCACGTACATGACATTGGGGTCAGACTGCGCGATGGCGACGGCGCCAACCGAGGCCGTGTTGACGTAGCCGTCGGAGATGTTGGTCCACGTCACGCCCCCGTTGATGGTCTTATAGACACCGCCGCCGGTGGCGCCGAAGTAGAAAGTGAGCGGCTCGGTGGGATGGCCCACCACCGCCACCGAACGACCCCCCCGATGCGGTCCGATGTTGCGCCACCGCATGGTCGCTAACTGCTGTAGCCGATCTGCCATAAGCGATCCTCCGTCCTGGCCTGGAAGTTCCCGGGAACCGAGAGTTGTTGCCACTAACTGAGTTAACGATTTGTGAGACAATCCCTGCTGGATGTCCAAACTTCCTGGGCTCGCGAGGGTTTAGGAGGTGCAGCGGCCGATGTTTTGGGTGGTGCGGCCGGGCCTTTTCCGGCAGATTGTCAAGCGCTCGGTGTTTACGGGAGCGGTCCTCGGGATCGAGGGGCCCGACGACCGGGCACGTGCCCTTGCGCTCGCCGCCCGTCGCGTTCCGGCGGCGGGTCACCTCGCGTTTGCCCTGCGTGGCCGGGAAGGCGAGGAGCAGGTGTCAGATGCCGGGGAGCCCGCCGGGACAGCGGGACGGCCCCTGCTCGAGCTCATCCGGCGCCGGAATCTCGAACACGCCATCATTATCGTGGCGCGCCAGTACGGCGGCATCAACCTGGGCCGCCCCGGGCTGCTGCGGGCGTACCTGAGTGCGGGGGAGGGGGCCCTCTCCGCCACCGGGCTCGAGGAGCCGGTTCCGCTGTTGCCGATCCGACTTTCGCTCCAGTACGCTCAGTACGAGGCCTTTCGGCATCAGTTTCCTGACTTGGCGGCGGAAGACAGCACGGTCGTGTTTTCAGACGTGGTCGCAGTCGAAGGCCGTGCAAGGGCCGCCGATTGGCCGCGCTTACAGGCATTCGCAGCCGATCACGGAGATGCTGTCCGCCTGGAGCGGGGGGAGCCGCTTCTGGCTACGCGGTCGCCTCGCAGCATCCTCGAGTGGCCCGAAAGGCCGGGCCACACCGGTGAGCATGAGAGAGGGGAGCGTGTGTGATGATTTATCGACGGCTTGGAAGCGCCGGATTTCAGGTATCGGTCCTGGGACTCGGGACTAATTCCCTCGGATCGCGTGCCGATGCCCGGGAGTCGCACAAGATTCTTGACCGGGCCGTGGAGGCCGGCATCACCCTGATCGATACAGCCAATACATACGGCCACGGGGCTTCCGAGATAGTGATCGGGGAGTGGCTCGGCCCGCACCGGCAGGAGGTCGCCATTGCCACCAAAGCCGCGCTGTCGGTGGGGGCGGGACCGAATGACCGCGGTGCCAGCCGGTACCATCTGGTGCGCGAGCTGGAGGGAAGTCTGCGCCGCCTGAAGACCGATTACGTGGACCTGTACCAGATGCACACCTTTGACCCGGGGACGCCGCTGGAGGAAACCCTGTCCACCCTGGAGTCATTCGTGCGGGACGGCAAGGTACGCTACGTAGGCGCGTCCAATTACCGTGCCTGGGAGTTGATGAAGGCGCTGGCCGTCGCGGAGCGGCTTCACGCGGTGCCGCCGGTGACCAACCAGGTAAGCTACTCGCTGGCGGATCGCACACCGGAGCGCGAGCTGTTCCCGCTGGCCCGCGATCAGCACCTCGGCATCATCGCCTATTTCCCCTTGGCATCGGGCATCCTGACCGGAAAGTACCGGGCGGGCGAAGCGCCTCCGCCCGGATCCCGAGGCGCGACCCGCAGCACCGGCCGCTATCAGGATGCGGGGCTCCTGGCGCTGGCGGCCGCGGTCAGCAGCGTGGCGCAAGACATCGGCGCCACAGCGCCGCAGGTGGCGCTCCAATGGCTCATCCAGAATCCCCTGGTGACTTCCGCCATAGCCGGCGCCCGGACGGTGGAGCAGCTGGACGACAACCTGGGAGCGGTAGACATCACCCTGTCCGACGAAGCAGTCCGCATGCTCGACGAGGCCAGTCAGTCCTACTGCGCGCGCGAGCCGTTTTCGGAGGCGCGCATCGATTAGCCCCTACCAGGCGCGCTCTTCGTCCGACCCGATGAGGCCGATGGCGCGCATCCGGGCTTCGAGGTACTCGAGTGGGGTGTGCTCCACGCCGCCGTACCCGCGCTTGGTGTGAAGGTGGATGGCGTCGGGGAACGCGTCGGCCAGAATCCCGCGGATGCGCCGGCCGGCAGCGTCATTGTCCGTCATGATCACCACCGCCCGGTGGCGGGCCAGCTCCGCGAGGGTCTCGAGGCGCTCCGCGCTCGGGATCCCGTAAGTGAGCTCGATGGGGATGGTGTCTGGAAGAACCTGGCGCAGTCGCCGGCGGTCGTTGGTGCCTTCAACGATAATGAGCGGGCTTAAGGGCTCCGGCATGCGGCACCTCCTCCGGGGGTGAGAGGGCTCTCCCTTAGGGTAGAGGACCGGAGTGGGATTCGCAAAGAGCGGGCGGGGAGGGCCACTTGGAAAGACACATTCAGGATGCGGGAGACGCGGCCCTGAAAGTGGTCTTCGGCGAGACGCTGGATCCCAGCGTCAACGACGCCGTACTCGATATGGCCGAGGCTGTCCGCCGGGAGCAGCGCCCGGGTGTGCTGTCGGTCATCTCCGGGTACACGACCGTCCTGGTCGAGTACGATCCCGACGTCATCACGCGCGAGACGCTGGTCTCCTGGCTGGACTGTCT
The DNA here is from genome assembly GCA_049964315.1 of Clostridia bacterium. Taxonomy (GTDB): domain Bacteria; phylum Bacillota; class Sulfobacillia; order Sulfobacillales; family JAIMBI01; genus JAKATP01. Next base: position 5,034 of record JBMFXK010000170.1, read on the forward strand.
GAAACCGCAGGCTGCCGCACGTGTCTCGCGGCTCATCGAGGTTCCCGTGTGCTACGGAGGGGAGCTGGGTCCAGATCTGGAAGAGGTAGCCGGGCGGGTTGGAACCGATCCCGGGCAGGTGGTCCGACTGCACACGTCGGCCATCTACCGTGTCTACGCCACCGGGTTTGCGCCCGGCTTTCCCTTCGCAGCCCCGCTGGCCCCGCAATTAGTGCTGCCGCGGCGCGATTCTCCGCGGGACAGGGTGCCAGCCGGTTCGGTCGCCATCGCCGGCCGGCAGACGGGCATCTACTCCCTTCCCACGCCGGGCGGCTGGCACATTCTGGGCCGCACCCCGCTGCCCCTGTTCCGCCCGGACACATCCGACCCCATCTGGCTTCACCCCGGGGACCGGATTCGATTCGTGGAGATTAGTTCCGACGACTTCCAACGCCTGCAGCAGGAGGACCGGGATGAGGCTTGAGGTGGTGCGGCCCGGTCTGCTTTCCACCCTCCAGGACCGCGGCCGGCGCGGATATGAATCGCTGGGCATCAGCATCGGCGGCGTTCTGGACGATTATGCTGCCGCGTTCGCGAACCGTCTGGCCGGAAACCCTCCGGAAGCCGCGGTCTTGGAAATGACGCTGCAGGGGCCGGAGCTGCTCGTGCGGGAGAGCGGCCTCCTGGCGCTCGCAGGCGCCGACCTGGCGGCGCGTGTAAACGGATCCCCCTGGTCTCCGGGATCCACGGTGATGGTGCGCCCGGGGGACGTCATCCGCTTTGGCGTCGCCCGGCGCGGACTGCGCGGATACCTAGCGGCGCCCGGCGGCTTTGAGGGCGATCGGTGGCTTCAAAGCCGGTCCACGGATCTGCTGCTGGGGCGGGGCGGGATGGGTGGCCGCGCGCTGATGCAGGGCGATCACCTGGAATCACCGCAGGGCCTGGCCCAGGACGCATGGACCACAGTGACCCGCGTCGGCGCCGCGGTGCTGGAGGGCCCCCTCCGGATACTGCCCGCCGACGGTGCCGCAGATGCTCCCGACGTCCTCAGTGCCACCGCTTTTCATGTGGCGCCGCGAGCCGATCGGGTGGGGCTTCGCCTCGCCGAACGGGTAGAGGAGCTGGCCCGCGATGCGGCACGCCGAGGGGCTGCCGGAGGCACCGGCCTGTCAGAGGGGATGGCGATGGGGAGCGTCGAAGTGACGCCGGGTGGAGAGGTGATCGTGCTGCTGAAGTCACGGGGCACGGTCGGCGGTTACTTTGTTCCCGCCCACGTGATCCGGGCCGACTGGCCGCGCCTGGCGCAGTTGAGACCGGGCGAAGGCGTCCGCTTTGCCGCTGTCTCCCGCGAAATGGCCGATGGCGCCTGGGCGCACCTCCGGATGCGTCTTGCGGTGTCCCTGGAGCCGGTTCCCCCCGGCGTGCCGGCGGCCGCCTGCAGTGATGTGCCGGGCCGC
>JBMFXK010000171.1:0-6467 GCA_049964315.1 Clostridia bacterium
CGAACAGCTTCTCAAGCCGCGCCCGTGACCACAGCACGTTGTCGAGCGGGGCGAGAATCCGGGCCCGGTCGGGCTCGTCCACCGCATCCTGGATAGATTGGTGAATGTAAAGAGTCTCATCGCCCCAGCGCTCCTGGCGCACCTCCCCCGACTCCAGGAGCCATGCGTGCCAGCGCCGCCGCTCCTCGGCCGTGCCGCGTCCGAATCCGGGTGAAGCCCACGCCGGCCGATACACTTTCCAGGACCTGGCCGCGTGACGCAGTGACGCCCACAAGGCCTCGTCATCGGGCAGGGTTTCGATGAGGGTGTCGATCTCGGGGTGGCGGCGTGCCAGCAGTTCGTAGCGCTTGCCCTCGGGCCCGCGGTCGCTTACCACCAGGCGGCCCTCGGCCCACAGGATGTCCAGCGCCACCGTGGTGGGCTTGGCCGTCTGCTGGTCGACGGCATCCCATCCGCCCGTAACGCGGCGATCGGTAACCACGTTGCGGGCGGCCAGATGCGGTTCGTGTTCGATGCGCTGCAGCACCTCGCGCGCTTCGCGCTCCACCCCATACACACGGACCGCGTTGCGCGCCCGCCGATGACGCCACTGTCTCACCAGGGCTGCCGCGTCCGCCGTAGCCACCAGGCAGCGGGCGTGCGTGAAGGCCTCCAGCACCGCCCCCGCGTACAGCGCGTCGGCGAGGTCGCGGCTGCTGGTGGGCCCCCTCCTGAGCGAGATCGTCCACAGATGCGCCGGGGCCACCACCTGCACCGGATCCATCTGCACCGCGCCCAGCCGGTGGACGGTGTCGGCAATGCTCTCGCCCGCAGCGGGACGAAGCGAATCGCGGAGGAAGCGGGCGGGCAGCAGCCCACTCATGGGCGTGGTTTGGCTTTGGGAAATGCCCGGTCGTATTCCCAGGGCGTCTGCAGGGGCTCGTCCAGGAGCAGGGCGGCCGCGTTGGTCCAGTAGGGATTGGCCAGGTGCCCGCGCCCGATGGCGACCAGGTCGGCCCGCCCTTCCGCCACCACCGCCTCCGCCACCTGCGGATTCTCCAGCATGCCGACCGCCATCACCGGCACGCCCACGGCGTGGCGGATGCGGTCGGCGTAAGGCACCTGATAGCCGGGAAAAACCCGCTCCGGACCGGTGGGGTAGTTGGAGCCGGACGAGACATCAAAGAGGTCCACCCCGGCCCGATGAAAGACCCCCGCCATCTCGACCAGCTGGTCCAGGCTATAGCCCTCCGGGCTGTACTCCACGGCCGAAACCCGCATGCACAGGGGCATGCCGGCGGGCATCTGGGCGCGGACCGCCTCTATCACCTCAACCGGGAAGCGGGTCAGCTCCCCGTAGCGATCATCCCGCCGGTTGGACCCCGGCGACATGAACTGGTTCAACAGGTAGCCGTGAGCGCCATGCAGTTCGATAATATCGCCGCCGGCCTGCACCACACGCCGGGCGGCGGCGGCAAACTTCTCCACCAGGCGCTCACAGTCGGCCGTGGTCAGCGCCCTGGGCTGCGGCAGCCGGTCGGAGAAGCGGATGGCCGACGGCGCCACCACATCCCAGGAGGGATCCGTGGCCTTGCGCCCCGCATGTGCGATCTGGACGCCGAAACCGGCCCCATAGTGATGCACCTGATCGGCAATGCGCCGCAGCGGCTCAATGTGACTGTCATCCCAGATGCCGGAGTCCCCGCCGGTAATGCGCCCGTTGGGCTCCACGTCGGTCATCTCCACCAGGATAAGGCCGGTGCCGCCAACTGCACGGCTCACGTAGTGGACGTAGTGCCACTCGTTCAGCCGGCCGTCTCCCGCGTCCACCGAGTACTGGCACATGGGCGACATCACGATGCGGTTCTTCAGGGTGAGATTCTTTAGTTGAAACGGTTCAAACAAGCTGGCCAGCGGCTTCACCTCAGAGAGGATTCTACCGCGCACACCCTATCCGTGCAGGGCCAGCACCAGGCCAAACCCCAGAACACCCAGGCTGACCATCCCCACCTCCACCGCCAGGTAAACGGCAGCCAGCGAGCGGAGCCGCGAGAAGCCCGCCCATTGGCGGAGGCCCGACACCAGATCGACCAGGTAGCACAACAGGAGCGCGAGCCCCTCGATGGGAAGGCGGAGCCGCAGAAAAAGCAACATAAGCACCAGGGCGCAGGATGAGTCAACGGCGACGCCAACAAACCGCACGTGCGGGGCGGGTGCTCCCAGCTCTCCGGCGACAAAGCTGAGCAGCAGGCCGGAAACAGCCATGAACGCGGCCATGCCAAGGCCGGCCAGGACCCCCGCCCGTACGCCGCCGGTGGTCACCCAGCCTTCGACCACCACCGCGGCCAGGAGGGCATTGACCGCAATCTGGGCAGGGACGCGGCGTGAAGCGTCGGCGTAATGCGATGGGTTCCAGGGCCGGAGTACAAAGTGGGCCCAGGGATCGAAGGCGTGGAGCCAGGCGCCCTTTTCCGCTCCGGACATGCCGGGCGGCCGGTATAGGTCGGCGTTTGGTCCGGGAGCGGTGGCCGGCTGCCCGCCACCGTCGTGGGCGCCGCCTGACGCCGCAGGGCCCTCGCGCTCCGTCTGCCACTGTCGACTCACGAATCGGCCTCCTTTCCTGACCGTGCGGACACACACCAGCGAGTCCGGGTCTCTATATGTTCGCGAACCACGGCCGAATGACGGGCTCGCTTGGCGCTTCTTAAGAAAGCTCCGCCTCACGGCGTGACGCTTGCTCGTTCCATGGTATGGTGGGGTCGCTAGCGCTTGGCGAGGTGAGATTATGGTGCATCCGTTGATTGAGGCGGGCCAGCTGCGGGATCATCTCCACGACACCGGGCTTCGAGTGGTGGACGTGCGGTTCAGTCTCGCCGACCCCGGCCAAGGTCGTCGGGCCTACGAGGCGGCCCACATTCCCGGCGCCGTCTACCTGGATCTGGAACGGGATCTGTCTGGCCCCGCAATCGGGCCCGGGGGTCGGCACCCGCTGCCGGACCCCGCCCTGCTCGCACGCCGGCTCGGCGAGGTCGGCATCGGGGGCGACACGTGGGTGGTGGCCTACGATGCGCAAAACAGCGAGTTTGCCGGGCGCCTATGGTGGCTGCTGCGCTATCTGGGCCATGACAGCGTACAGATTCTGGATGGCGGGCTCAGGGCCTGGGAGCAGATAGGCGGTCCGCTGACGGCCGAGGTGCCGATGCCGGTTGCCGCGCGGTTCGAGCCGCACCCGCGTCCAGAGCTGGTGGTGGCGGCCCATGAAGATGTCGAGCGCGCCGCACGCGCCCGGGAACTGGTGGACAGCCGCGCCGGGCCACGCTATCGGGGAGAGGTGGAACCGCTGGACCGCCGCGCCGGTCACATTCCCGGCGCGCTGCACTACGACTTCACCCGCACGCTCTCATCCGACGGGCGGTTTCGCCCCGTGCCGGAGCTTCAAGAGCGTTTCGCCGGCCTGCCGTCCCGTCCGGTGGTGTACTGCGGATCCGGCGTGACCGCCACGGTCAACGTGGTCGCCATGACCATCGCCGGTATGCAGCCCCGTCTTTACGCCGGCAGTTTCAGCGACTGGGTGGATTCCGATGCCAGGCCCGTGGCGACCGGTCCGGAACACGCAGACCCCGAGGAAGCTCCGGGTCAGGCCTGACTCCGCGTCCGGCGCATGAGGGCCCGATAATGCAGCCGGTCATGCCAGACGTACCGCCGGAGCACCTTGTAGCCGGTCCAGGCTTCGCTGGCGGATTCCCCGGGCAGCGCCTCCACATCCCGGTCCAGGGTAAGGCTCGGGTAGGTATGGGGCGTCGCCGGCTCGGACTCGTCCGCCCATTCGGCCATGGCCGGCAGGCAGGCATCACGGATGGCCGAGAGCAGGTAGGCGCGCTCCTCCAGGGCATTCGGCGGCAGCAGTCGGATGGCGTACCAAAGGTCAGTCACCACCAGGTGGTCCAGCGTCTGGGCCAGGGTCCGGGTGGTGCCCTCAAGTGGCTCCGACGGAGCGGTGGGCCCGAGTCCGATGACGAGGCTCATGAGATCCGCGCGGGCGTAGGAGGCTGCCCGCAGGGCCAGCGCGGACACACTCTGCTCGACAGGCTGCCGGTCAAAGGAGAAGAGACCGCTCGAGAGACCGAGGCCGAGATCGCTCTCGACCTGCACCGATTCCAGCGCGGCCACTTCCACGGTGCCGGGAGACTGCAGCTCCTCGCCGTGGGCTCTCAGCCACACGCAGTACTCCTCCACGGCCAGCGGGATCTTGGCGACCGCCTCCTGCGACGTGCGTCCGCGGGCATAACACCCTGGAAGCTCAGCCACCCAGGCCATGGCCTGCCCCATCCGGTCCACTTCGACCCCGACATGCACGATCAAGGGCTATCTCCTCCTGTGCCACGCCATCGATCCTCGGAAGCATTCAAGACCGTCCCCGGCGAATCCTCTCTTTGAGGATCCGGCCGAGGCCGACTGCCGCGCCGCGCCACCTGGTCTATGGGAGGTGCCGTCATGAGCTTGCCTGACGTGGTCATCGTGGGTGGAGGCGTCATCGGTCTAGCCTCCGCCTTGCGGATGGCGAAAGACGGTCTCCGTGTCACCGTGCTCGACGCCGGCCAGCTGGGCGGTGAGTCGTCCCGGGCAGCCGCGGGCATTCTCGGCCCGCTCGCCGAGTCAAGCCGAGACGATGCCTTGACGGCGCTTTTATGGCATGGTCTCGAGCGGTTTCCCGGGTTCATCGACGCGCTTCGGGAGGACACCGGAGTCGATCCCGAACTGGACCTGACCGGCATCCTGCGCTTGGTGGCGGCCGACGAGGCGGCGGCCTACCGCGATTCGCTGACCTGGAGACGCCGGTACGCCGCCCTGTCCGTTCGCGAGGAAACGTGGCCCGGTTTTGCCCTGTCGGTATGGTCGCCGCGCGAGGGCCAAGTGTACGGGCCCCGATACCTGGAAGCCCTGGCCGACGCCTGTGCGTCGCGCGGGGTGAATCTCCAGCGCGGGCGGGCGGCGAGCGGACTCGTGACGCGGGGCGGCCGGGTGACGGGGGCCCGGACGGCGAGCGGCCCGGTCGCCGCCGGGGTCACGCTGGTCGCCGCCGGCGTATGGACCGATCAGGTGCTGCAGGCGCTTCGCATCGCGACCGGCGTACGCCCCATCCGGGGCCAGGTGCTGGCGGTGCGCGTGCCCGGCCCGCATCCACAGGTGCGCTACGCGGCCATCGGCTACGTGGCCCGCAAGCGCAATGGCCTGTGCATCATCGGGGCCACGGAAGACGACGCCGGCTATGACGGCAGCGTGTCGCTCGGGGGGATCGTCCGCCTGGCGGAGAAGGCGGCCCGGCTCGCCCCGGAGCTGTCCGGAGCGCCGTTCGAGCGCGCATGGGCCGGCCTTCGTCCGAAAACCGCGGACGGCCTGCCGGTGGTGGGGTGGTGGCCCGGGGTCGAAGGCCTGATGGTGGCGACCGGCCATTACCGGAACGGGATCCTGCTCTCGGCCCTGACTGCGGAGTGGACCGCGGCTCTCGCCCAGGGCGGCGGCTCTCCGGCGCCTGGGGTCACGGCGTCGTTCGGGCCGGAACGCCTCCTGAGCAAATCGGGCAGTCCGGCCGGGCCGGAAATCGGATGACGCGCGTGTCCCCGGTATAGAGATCCATCTGAAACAGCCGCCCGGCCAGCGGCCGCCCGATCTGCATCAGGATCTTCATCGCCTCCGCGGCCTGCAGGGCGCCCACCAATCCCACCAGCGGACCCAGCACGCCGTCGCGGGCACAGTCTGCCGCGGCACCCGCCACCGATCCAAAAAGACAGGCCAGGCAAGGGCCGCCAGGCGCCACCACCAGCACCTGACCCTCGTAGCCGAGAGCGCCGCCAAATACCACCGGCACGCCGGTAGCGACCGCAAACCGATTCAACCAGTCCCGGGGCACGCCGTCGTCGAGGCCGTCGAGGACCACGTCCACCCCGTCCAGGAGCCGCGTGCCGCTGTCCTCGTCGAGTCGCTCCGCCAGCGCCTCCACGACGGTCTCGGGAGCCTGAGCCTGGAGATGTGCGCGCGCCGCCTCCACCTTCAAGGTCCCCACGTCTTTGGGGTCATAGAGGATCTGACGGCCCAGATCGGTCTGATGCACGGTGTCGGGGTCGATAAGCCGAAGCCGCCCGACGCCCGCGGCCGCCAAATACGGAGCGGCCGCACTCCCAAGCCCGCCCACGCCTACGACGGCGGCCGTGGCGGCCCGCAGCCGCCCAAGCGCCGCGGGCCTCACGTCGGGGAGCGCCGCCAGCCGCCGCACCCGCTCCGCGTCCCGGATCAGGGCAAACGGCGCAGTCATGAGCCGGCTGCCCCACTCACGCGTCCCGCTTCCGGCGAAGAGGCGGTGGCGCCCCGCCTCGGCATGCGTCCGGCCAGGAAACCCATGCGGCCGGCAGCCACGGCCATCCGCATGGCCCGTGCCATGAGCGTGGGTTGGGCGGCCGCGGCGATGGCCGTATTCACCAGCACCGCAT
>JBMFXK010000172.1:0-6463 GCA_049964315.1 Clostridia bacterium
GCGGAAACCCACGCCCTGTTTGGGTTTGCGGTGCAATGATCCCAGGAGGGCGGGGGTGGACAGAGGACCACGTAGCGTAGCACCTGAAAGGTTTCTGGAAATAGCGAAGCCAGAGAAGGGAATAGAAACAACCTCGGCGAATCTTTCCTGTCTATGTAGCACCTGATACTGCGGGGAAGTGATGCCATGCCGCGGCTGATGCGCAAGACCGTGCGGGGCCACACCTACTGGTACGCCGTCGAGTCCAAGCGTGTGGACGGCAAGCCGCGGATCACCTGGCAACGCTACCTCGGCAAGATGGAGGATATCATCGCCCGCTGCACGCAGGGTCCGGGTGCGTACGACGCCGTCGTCTACGAGTTCGGCGCCATCGCGGCCGTGCTATCCATCGCCGAACGGCTGGAACTGGAGCAGATCATCGACCGGCACGTGCCCCCGGGTCGGCAGGGGGTCAGCACGGGACGGTATCTGTTGTTGGCGGCCATCAACCGTGTCGTCGCACCCAAGAGCAAGGTTCAGATCGGCCCCTGGTATGAGCGGACCGTCCTGCGCCGCCTGTGGGGCCTGCCCGCCCACCACTTCACGAGCCAGCGCTTTTGGCAGGCGATGGACCGCGTGGAGGCGGCGGCCATCGAGGCCATCGAGGCGGACCTGGTGCGGACCGCCGCCGCCAAGTTCGACGTGCAACTGCAAGGCCTGATCTACGACGCGACCAACTTCTTCACGTACATCAACACGCGCAACCCCGCCAGTCTGCCGCAACGCGGCCACAACAAGCAGAAGCGCAACGACCTCAAGCAGGTCAGCCTGGCGCTGTTGGCGGCCGCCGACGGCCACGTGCCGTTACTGCACGAGACCTACGCCGGTCACGTCCCGGATAGCCAGGCGTTCGCCGCGGTCTGCGACCGGCTGGTCGCACGCTGCCGTGCGTTGATCGGGCAGACGGCGGACGTGACGCTCGTCTTCGACAAGGGGAACAACAGCCGCGAAAATCTGGACCGGGTGGCGCGCGCGGGCTTGCACTTCGTCGGCTCGCTCGTGCCGAGCCAGCACAAGGATATCCTCTCCGTCCCCCTGACAGCCTACCACGAGGTCAATCCTGAGCGCTGGCCGGGGCTGTTGGCCTACCGCACCGTCAAATCCGTCTTCGGGGTGGAACGGGTCGTGGTGGCAACCTTCAACCCGGCACTGTGGGCCGGACAGATGCAGGGACTGCGTACGCAGCGTGCCCGGATCGAGGCGGCGCTGGCCAGCTTGCAAGCCCGCCTCGCCCGCTGGGCCGAACCGCCCCCGCCGCGTGGCCGCCGTCCCACCCCCGAGAGCACGGGCCGCATGGTGGCTCGCCTGCTCCGAGGTCGGGAGCCTGGACCTTTCCTCCAGCACGAGGCCACCATCGACGATGCCGGTGTGGTCCGTCTCGCCTATCGCTGGGACGAGTCGGCGCTACAGGCGATGGTCGACCGATCCTTCGGCAAGACCCTGCTCTTCTCCGATCAACTGCACTGGTCGGACGAGGCGATCATTGCCGCCTATCGCAGCCAGGCGAAGATCGAAGACGCCTTCAAGCAGATGAAGGACCCGCACTTCGTATGTTGGCGCCCGCTGCTGCACTGGACCGATCAGAAGATCCGCGTCCACGCCGCCTACTGCGTCTTCGCCCTGCTCTTGGCCACGCTCCTGCAGCGCGAGGTACGCCGTGCCGGCCTCTCGAGCTGCCTCGATGCACTGCTGGAGACCCTCTCCGGCATCAAGGGCGTCATCGACCTGCCCCGGGGCCCCTCCCGCCGCCGCACCCTACCTGTCAGTATCCGCCTCACCCGTCGTGAGCCGGAAGAAGAGCGACTGTTCCAGATCCTCGGTCTCCAGCGCTACCACCCGGAGGCGTCACCGATGACAGGTACTACAACCTGATCGCCGCAAGACCCTGTAACGAAGGCTATCGGGCCTTTGTCGCCCTGAACTCTGCGAAACTGCCGCTAGGGGACGATGAGGTGGTGGAGGCTGTACAGCCCGTGGCCGTCGACCCAGGCGTGGGCGGTCACCAGGCCGGCCGCCCGAGTCAGGGAGTGAAATCCCTCCACGGTGTATTTGTACGAGTTCTCGGTGTGGATGGTCTCGCCCGCGCGGAAGGGGACCGGCTCGCCGGCGATGGTGACCTGGTGGTCGCGAAGACAGACCAGGTGCATCTCGACGCGCCCCAAGCGTTCGTTGTGTAGGGGCGCGCGATCGGAGTCGCTGAATTGATTGAGCAGGGTGTCGCCGGATTGGATCGTGGAGGGTGGCGCAAGAGCCCGGGGGAAGGGGCACCCCCGGGCTCTTGGCAGGCAGAAGTCGATGCTGTCAGAAGAAGAGGGCGTTCTCCTCGGAGTAGACGCGGGTTTGGACGCGGCGGTCGAGGAAGGGGGCCGCGGCATCGAGGTCGGTGCGCAGTTGTTCGAGGGCTTCGCAGAAGAGGTGGAGGGTGCGGGTATCGGTAAAGCGGAGGCGGACGTCAGCGGAAGTGAGGTGGATGTCGACCTGGGCGGCGCGGGTGTGGCCGGCAGGTCCGCGGCAGACGGCGGTGGTCACGAGGGTGAAGGGTCGGTCGTTGCCGAGGGCCAAATCGGGCATCGGGAGCACCTCCTGGGATCTGGATTGGGACGGTGGTCTCAGGCACATTCTGCGACGGTGGTTTCGGCGAGGGCGCCGTCGACGGCGTCCAAGTGACGGATGAAGGCGGCCTCCAGGCAGGCGTTGGCGAGGCGGTTGATGCTCCGGGGCAGGCCTTTGGAGGCGGCGAACAGCACGGCGGAGGCCTCGGCGGTAAACAGGGGCTGGGTGGTGCCGGCGAGTTCGAGGTGGTGGATCAGGTAGCGGTCGGTCTCCTCGCGGCTGAGGCCGAGCAGGTGAATGAAGGAGCCGACACGCTGGGCCAGGGCCTCGCTGCCCTTGCGGCGGACGAGCCGTCCGAGTTCGGGTTGGCCGGCGAGGATCAGGGCGAAGACGGGACGGGAGTCGAGGTTGAAGCTGGTCAGCAGGCGCAGATGCTCGAGGACCGCCGGGGAGAGGTCCTGCGCCTCATCGCAGACCAGGAGCGGGGTGCGGCCGGCGTCGGCCATGCCGACCAGCAGCGCACGCAGGCGGGAGCGGGCATCGGCGGCGCTCCAGGGAGCGAGTTCGCCGAGTTCGCCGAGCAGGCTGCGGTAGAGGTCGCGGGCGTCACGAGGTGCGGCCGGGAGGTAGGCATGGGGGAAGCGGGCGGGGCTGAGCCCGGCGAGTGTGGCGCGCAGGACGGTCGATTTGCCGGCACCGATCTCACCGTAGAGAACGACGATCTGGCGTTGTGCGATGGCGTAGCTGAGGGCGGTGATCGCCTGGGACTGGGCAGTCGGCGCCAGCAAGGCGGCAGTGGGGACGTCGCGACCGAAGGGGGCGCGTTGCAGGCCGAAGTGCTGCTCGAACACGGTCAGTTCGCCTCCCCGTGAGCGGACCCGCCACCGCGCCGGGCGCGCACGTGCGCCTGCTGGATCTGGTCGAGGTAGTGCACCAGGTGCTGGCCCGTGCCATGGCGGGCGATGAACGCGCCCAGCGCCTGATCGCAGATGGTGGCATCCAGCCCGCCGCAGCGGCGCCAGGTGTCGGCCAGCCAACGGCCTTCCTGCGGATCCAGGCGGCGGCCCAGCGCGCGCTCCAGCAACGCGGCTGCCGCGGCCTCGGTGAAGGGCAGCGGCCCGGCCGGGGCCGGTAAGGCGACAGCGAGGTTGGCCTGCAGGTGCTTCTGGCGCTGGGCATCCAGCACATCGAGTGCGCTGAGGGTCGGCCCGACGGCGGACGGCGGTGGGCTCGCCGGACGGTGGGGCACCTGCTCGGGCGGCACGTAGGGGAAGGCCAGTTGGACGAAGCGGCCGTTTTCCCAGATCTGCGGCGGCTGATCAGGGCGCGCCGGATGGTAGCGGATTTCCACTTTGGCACCGACCAGGGCGTCCGGGCAGAGGTACCGAACGCCGTGGAGAGAGACCAGGGCGGTCTTGTCGACGCGGCGCTCCAGGCTGAGCAGGAAGGCGGTGTTGAGCCGGGCGGGGTCGACCGGGCGCAGCGGTGTGGGGTCGGCCTCCCAGGCGGCCAGGGGTGAGAGCTTGCCGCCGAGCCCGTCGTGTGGCTCCTGCTCGTAGAACTCGTGCTGCCAGGCACCCAGGAAGCGGTTCAACTCGGCCAGCGTCGGGACCATCGCCTTGGCGGCCATCTCGGGCAGGAAGCTGTCCTGGAAGGTCCTGAAGAACCGCTCCGCGGCGCCACGTCCTTCAGGCAACCCCACCCCCGATCGGATGTGGCGGATGCCCAGCTTGGCGCAGGCGCCGTCCACGAGCGAACCCACCAGCTCTGAGCCATTATCTGTATACAGTGTGGCGGGCAGGCCGAAGGTGGCGATGGCACTCTTGAGCCCGTCCTCGACCGCCGTCGCCTGGCGGTTGGGGTGGGCGGCGAAGTGCACCAGGCGCCGCGTGTGGTGGTCGATGATGCCCAGGATGACCGCCGGCTTGTGCGCCTCGCCGTCCTGCCACAGCAGGGGCGGCAGGACAAAGTCGGCGATCCACAGGGCGTTGCGATGCGGGCTGTGGAAGCGGCGCAGTACCCGCTGACCCGGACCCAACTGCCGCCGTGTCGCCCCCAGCCGCCGTAGGTGCCGGTCCAATGTGGGGCGGACGATGCGGCCGCGATACTCAGGGAACATCGATTCCAGCAACAGGACCAGCGTGCGGCCGCTGCGCTCGGGCTGCTCGCGTCGCAGTGTCACGGCCGCGTCGATCACCGCCTGGGGCAGGGCGCGCAGGGTGCCGCGATCGCTCCGATGCTCGGCCGGCATCAGGCCGTCCAGTCCCCCGGTCACAAACCGTTCGTACCAGCGCTGCAGCGTGCGCACCGTCACCGCTTGCTCTGCGGCCAATGCGCGCCACAGCGCCATCCGCTGCCCCGGCGGCACGTCCTGCTCGATCCGGGGAGCGATCGCGGCGTAGTGACTCGCGGCCGCCTGCTGGCGATCCTTGGGTCGACGTCTGGGCATGTCCATCACCTCGGCGCCAGTCTGACGCCTTAGGGAGGGGTATGCCGTTCCGCGTGGTGTGAGGGCTCGTGCCCCAGTCGATCCAGGACGTGGAACCCCAGCGCGAAAAGCCCACACGGCAGCACGTGGGCCCGCACCCGTTGCAAGGCATCCCGCAGTGCCTCGGTCCATTCGGCCAGGGCACCGGCGCAGAGCAGACCCTCCAGCATCCCCGCCGCCCGAATCCGCCGCCTGTGCCACACCCCCCGCATCTGCTCGGGCAGAACCAGGGGTCCGACTTCGAAGCCCAACTCCCCCAACCAACGGCGGCAGGTCTGTAGCCAGGGGCCCGCCTTCCACGCCAACCCGCGCATCCAGCGCCAAGCGGTGCTCTTGCTGCAGCCGACCGCCTCGGCGATCTGCTCGTACGTGCTGCGCCCGCTCAAGTACTCCTCCGCAACCATGTCCCGGATGATCGCCGGATATACCGACCCCGCCAGCAGGCAGTCCGGCAAGACCGTGATCAGGGCGCGGCAGGCCCGTCGATGGCACCCGTAGCGCTTGATCCGAACCTGGAGGTCCCGATCGGCATGCGGAACCAGGCGGTCGTACCAGTCCCGTACCAAGACCGTCCGCTCACCGCATACCGGGCAGTGCTCCAACCCAAACTCCGGGCTCAGGACCACGTACGCCTTGACGTCGTCGCCCAAATGCATGACGCTAATCATCACGTTAGGTGTCGGGCAACCGGCGCTTACGGTCTGAAGCCGCCGGGGTGGCCAGGGAACCAGGCCGGCGGCTTCGTTCTTTCTCCCCCACAGCAAACAAAAACACCCCGGCCTTTGCCAGGGCGATGACACCCAAACCGCGCAAAACCTAGGCTATCGACGACTCTGATCGCGCGCCCCTACACATCGGTTGGGATGCGGACGTCGTTGAATCCTCAGGAGCCGCCGGCCGCATCTCGGTGATTGGGGACGCAGACCGCAAGCGTGGGATGCGTCCCATCTTCGACGGAACGCGACTTCATCTCCTGCGTCTTTCGGCTCCGCCGCCAGGTTGGTAAAGCATTCGCATCTCCCGATTCATCGTTCGTGTGATGCCGGATCTCGAAACCGGTGGAGTTGTCGGACTTGTCGCGCGAAGGGCTGCGATGCCGGGTACGGCGACCACGGTGGCGTGCAGGGAGGAGCCGGGCGGCTCCGGCACGCCGCGCCGTCCCCACCGGTGCCCGCGAGCACGGCGCTGCGGACGTGCAGGACCTGCCGGTGCGAGTCAGAATCCAATTCCAGCGGGCTGCTGCGAGCGGTTCCGGCGCGGCCTGGCGACGCCCGGCCCCTGCGAAGGCCCGCGACGAATTCGGTTTGGTCGGGAGGAGTCGTCCGGTGGCACGGGTGCTTTGGCGTCCGGTGATCGTACCGCTTTGCATCATGTTCGTGGCGG
>JBMFXK010000173.1:0-1611 GCA_049964315.1 Clostridia bacterium
TCGATTCCGGCGGAGCTGGCGCAGGCACTGTCGGGGCTGCGGGGCCAAGTCGGGGTGGTGAGCCCGGTGGAGGCGTCGGTTCCCACCGAGGTGACCCGGGCGGTCGAAAGCGAGGTGGGTCTGTAGGTTCTCGGGGCGTCGACGAAGGACGGGAACAGCGCGAGACCGACCGGTGTCTGTGCCGGTCGGTCTCGCCTGAGAGAACCCGTCTACGCGCCGAGCTTCAACAGCTGCGCCAGCTGCTGCTTCGGGCGGACGCCGATGGCGCGGCTGGTTTCCTTGCCGCCGTCAAACCGGACGACGCACGGAATCCCCATCACGCCGTAACGGCTCGCGAGCGCCGGGTTGTCGTCGACGTTCACTTTCGCCAGGATCATGGAGCCTGCGTGCTCCTGGGCCAGCTCGTCCAGTACGGGCGCAATCATCCGGCACGGCCCGCACCACGGAGCCCAGAAGTCCACCACCACGGCCTTCTCGGACGTCGTCAACAGCTCGTCAAAGGTAGTTTCGCTCACATCCACTGCCATGGGGACCTCCTTCCTACAAGATGTCGTCTTAAGCTTGGTGAGGCACCTCTATATGTTAGCGCCGGACATCGTCTCGCGCACCTTCCATGCGCGATCTGCATCCAGCCCCGCCGGCGCCGCCGGAGCGTTGATCTGCCGGAGCCAGAGAGCTCGCTAAAATCGCCTCACACCGGGCACCTTCTCTGTCAGTCCGGATAAACGCGGTCGGCGGACAGGTCGCGTCCGGCCCGCACGGCGCTGGTAAGGCGGCTGGACCGGCCGCTGGGTCTGTGAGACCTAACGTGCTCCGATCTAGCCGCCTACGCCACGGCCGGCCTGGCAGGAGTCGGGGTTGATCGCCGTGTGATACCCGTCCGGAGATGGTCCGTGATAGGGGATATGGTGGCGCATGGCGCGGTGCTCGTGGCGCGTGTGGTCTCCTGGTGGCGCTGTGGTTTGGGCTCCGGCGTGAAACCCCCATGGCCTGGATTAATGAGGCGAGATGGCAGGGGCTCGAAGGGGTAGAATCGGAGGCGACAACCCGCGCCGCTTTACAGGTTGCCGCGGTACGTGGGGTGCAAACAAATCATGTTCCGGGAATCGGTCCGATCCCGGATTTAAACGCAATTTCAGGCCTCCATGCAAGACTCGTCTCATCGACGTCCTATACTGGTGCAAGGCTTCCGTATGCAAGGGTGAATGGCTCCCAGCCTGACCTTGGAGGAGGCAGCATGTCGCGTTTGGTGTGGGCGTTTGGCCGGCACGTGAATGGCACCGTGGAGAATCTCGCCAACGTATTTGAGGCGAACGGCTACACGATCGCCCGATGTGATGTCGAGGTACCCCGGTGGCGCAAGCTGAGCGCCATGCTTCGAACCCTTCACGTCGACAGCCAAGGACATCTCGCCGGGTTTTCCGCTCACGATCCGGTCGTCGTGCAGGCGGTGCGGCTGCCAGCCCATCTGGCCGACCTTCCCGTGCTCTCCGTCCGGGACGTCATTTTGAATGAATCTCCTCACTTCTTTTACCAGGACCTGAGCTACTCCACCGTCCTGGCCCAGCGCAACGCCGGCATCCGCACCTTCACGTACGACGACATCCCGCT
>JBMFXK010000173.1:1711-4841 GCA_049964315.1 Clostridia bacterium
TCCTGGCCCAGCGCAACGCCGGCATCCGCACCTTCACGTACGACGACATCCCGCTGACCCTTCTGCATCGGCGACTCGAAGTCCAGCGTGAGCACTATGAGCGCGCGGCCCACATCTTCGTGTTCAGCCAGTGGCTGCGGCAGAAGATGCTGCGGTTGGACGGGCTTTCGCCCGACAAGGTGCATGTGGTCGGCGCGGGCTCGAATCTGGGCAGGCGATGGGCGCAGAACCCCTACGGAGACCGGAACCTCAAGACGCCCCGGGTGCTGTTTGTGGGCCGTGACTGGATTCGCAAGGGCGGGCCCCTGCTGCTTCAGGCGTGGCGGACCGTACGCCGGGCGATTCCAAACGCGGAGCTCGTAGCCGTCGGTCCCGGCGCGGCCGTATCGGACCCGAGGCTCGGCATTACCGGCCGGGCGCCGTTGACGGACGATGAGATCTGCGGCCTGCTGCAGGAAAGCTCGCTCTTTGTCATGCCGACGCTCTGGGAGGCGTTCGGCGTGGTTTTCACCGAAGCCATGAGCGCCGGGGTGCCGGTGGTCGGGCCGCGCCGCATGGCCGTCCCGGAGATTATCAAACATGGGGAGACCGGGTACCTGGTGGACCAGGACGAGCCGGAGCTGTACGCCGAGCAGATCATTGCGGCCCTTCGCGACCCGGTGCGGCTCTGCGAACTCAGTGAGGCGGCATTTGCCCGGTCACGCCTCTTCACCTGGTCGCGCGTATTCTCCCGTATGGATGCGGTGATGCGGCCCATCGTAGCCGCGACGGACGATCGGAGCGCCGACTTCGGCACGTCGTGAAGCTTCGACTCCCGTCCGACCCTCAGAAATCAGGGCGCGTTAAAGGTGGCCGCCACCTGGCCCGACGCCGGAGACCCCCACACGATCTCGTAACGCGATGCCGAGGGCACCTGCACGGTCACGGCGCCGGAACTGGCCCCCCCGGAGAGGATGTACACAGGGTCTGTGTTGGGATTCTGCGCGTCTACCGGCCAGAACAGCGAGTTGCCCTGACTGAGCCCGGTGGTGCTGTAATCATTCCAGGAATACGCGGCGGGGCCGCCCACCGGGACGACCGCAAAGTCATTGAGGGCAAGCTCCACCGTGCCGGTGGAGGGATTTGCCACGGTGAGGTGCACGAGCAGGAGATTCTCGGCGTGACCCGAGGCATCGGCGGTACCTTCGTTGACCGCGGACACGGCGCTCAGTTTGAGCCCGGTGTAGGGGCCCGAGTTGGGCGGGGGCGGAGAAGACGCGGGTCCGGAATCGGGAGCGGTGCCGCTGGCGGTGCTTCCCGAGGTGGAACTGGCCGCGCTCGAGGAGGAGGATGACGGCGACGACGTGGATGGCGCCGAGCTTCCTGAATGATGGGGGTGGCGGGTGTGATGGGTCGACGGCTTCGAGGAGGGGGCGCTGGCCGGGGCTGCGCCAAAAAGTCCACAGCCGACAAGAGTCACGGATAGCAGGGCCGCCGTCCCATACATCCTCAAAATCACGGGGATGCCCATAGTTCCCTCCTGAAAATCGGACCAGTCACCGCCAAACAACTACGGCACTCGACACACGTCGTCACAGTATAACGTCAGCAGGCGGCTCCAGGAGACAGCCTGTCCGCCCTCGACATACAAGAACTCGAGCGGATATACCCGATTCCGCCCGCCGTTCCTCTTTTGAGCCCACTTCAGCCGATGCTATGCTGGGTGGGTCGCCGGGGAAGCCGCCACAAGCGCGGGGTGCATACGGGAAGGAGCGGGGTCGCGTCGGGCAGTCTGCAGATTGGCGTGGTGATTCCCGCATTTCACGGCCGCCGCTATATCGTCGAGGCGCTGGCCTCCGTGGCGCGGCAGACCGTGTCGGGCGACATCGTGACCGTGGTGGTCGAAGACGGCACCCCGCCGGAGGCGGCGGTGGCAGATCTGGCTCGACAGCATGGAGCCCGCTACCTGGCGCTTCCCGAGAATCGCGGCGTATTTGCGGCCCGTACCGCCGGCTTTCGGAGTCTCCCGCCCTGTCGCTACGTGGCGTTTCTGGATCAGGACGACTGGTGGGAGCCCGGGTTCCTGGAAACGCTGAGTACGGCCCTGGAAGAGCATCCCGAAGCCCCTCTGGCCGCTTCCAACGTGATCTTCGTCGACGGGAAGTCCGCCACCCCGTTTTTTTCCGACCGTAAGCCCCGTCTCACCCTCGCCGACTTCAAGGTGGTCAATCAGCTGGCGACCCCAAGCCACGTGCTCTGCCGCTATGAGCGGGTCCAGCAACTGGGCCTGGAAGCTCGCCTGGCCTACCCAGGATCCGACGACTGGCTTTTGTGGCTCGGCCTCCTGCGGTACGGCGACGGCGTGTACGTCGACACGCCGCTGGCCTACTGGCGCGTACACGAGGCAGCCTTTCACCACCTTCGGCTGGCGATGCGGGCGAGCGAAGACGCGGTCGTCCGGGAGTGGTACCCGCGACTGGGATTTGACCATGCAGACGTCGCGCATTACTGGGGCCGCGTGGCGCTCGACGCCCTCGTGCAGCGGAACTCCACGGCGGAGTGGATGTGGGGCCTCGGGCATCTGCTGCTCCATCCCAGAGCGGTGCTGGAGGCGGTCCGGTTCCGGCGGGAGCACAAGCGAAGCGGTGTAGTGTAGGAGTCCGCTGAGGCTGATGAGGCTGAGATGGGGGTGACGGGAGGCCATGCCGACGGACCCGATGGTGGTCTCCCTGGTGATGGGCGAGCGCTCGCTCCAGATCTGTGGGGTCTCCGACTACGCCACGCAGCTTTACCGGGCGCTCGAAGAGACCTCGGAGGTGATTCCCCACCTCCACGCGGTGAATGCCCGGACGGGAATCGCCGATGCGGGCGCCGTGCTGGAGACGCTTCGAAGCATCCGCGCGGACCATCCCCACATCGTTCATTTTCAGTACCCAAGTCTCGCCTACAATCGGCGCCTCATCGCCCTCCTTCTGCCCGCGCTGGTTCACCTGCGCCGCCGGCGATCCCGCCCTCGCATCGTGGTCACGTTTCATGAGTCGGCCAACCCCACCCGCTTCTGGGAGCTCCGGTATGGTGCCGCTCTCAAGGCCGCGGACGCGGTCATCCGGGTGGCCGAGACGGTCGAGTTTTCGCCATGGCAAGGTCGGGT
>JBMFXK010000173.1:4851-6424 GCA_049964315.1 Clostridia bacterium
CCGGCAAGCCCCAGCTGACGGTGCCCATCGCCTCCACCGTGGCTGTCGACAGCGGGCCGGTGATGCGGCGAGACGACCTTTTTTCCATCCCTGTATCCCGGGTGTTCATCTCGTTTGGCCTTGTGATCCGCGAAAAGCGCATTGAAGAAATGCTGGACTGGGTGGCCGCCCACGATGACGTCGGCCTGCTGATTGTCGGAGGACAGCGGCCCGATGACCCGTATCCAGCGGAACTGGCCGCGCAGATCGCGCGGGAGGGGCTCGGCCAGCGCGTAATCATGACGGGCTGGCGCGACCAGTTAGCGGTCTCCTCCCTGCTCCGCCTGAGTGATGCCGTATTGGTGCCGGTCGTACGCCCTCAGAGCAGCGCCTACACCGCGGCGAGCCAGCATGGTATGCCGGTTGTCACGCTCACGCACTCTGATAAGCCCGTTCCGGGCGTCATCTCCTTCGACGCCCTTCAGGGTGCAGAGATGGGGGAGGCGCTCCGACAGGCGCGTGCGGACATGGAGCAGGCATCCCGCCCTATTGCTTGGAGCGAGATTGCCCGCCTCCATGTGCGCTTCTACCGTCGCCTGCTCGCGGCGTCTGGAACGTGAGCGGATGCGATGAAGCGCAGTCCGGGAGGTAGACAGCACATGCGCAGGGCCGATATCTCCATCGCGATGGCCACGTATAACGGCTCACGCTTTCTCGCCGAGCAGATTCAGAGTCTGGCCGACCAGACCGTCCCGCCTATGGAGTTGGTGGTGGCCGACGATGGATCGACGGATGGGACGCTGGAACTGCTGGAGCGGTTGCGCGATGGGGTTCCGTTTCCCATCCGGGTTCTCAAACCGGTCGGGCATGTGGGATACGTGCAGGGGTTTCTGCGAGCCGCACGCGAGTGCCGCGGATCCGCCATCGCCTACTGCGATCAGGACGACGTGTAAAAACGGGAAAAGCTTGAGCATTGTCTGTCATTCCTGGCGAAACCAGACGTCATGCTGGTGGTGCATGCCGGACTGACCGTGAGCGAGACGTTGGAACCGCTCGGGGGCCACTTTCCTGCGATCCGACGGACGCAGATCCTGCCGCCGAGGTCAGTGGCCGAAGGCGCGCTGCCAACGTTTCCCCTCGGGTTTGCGCTGGTGTTTCGCCGCGAAGTCCGCGATGCGGTCCTGCCCCGGCTGAGCGAGTACCCGACCGAGTTTGCGCCCTGGTTCGGCCATGAGATGCCCATGGTGCTGGCGGCTCGGGGCCTTGGCAGGATCGTGTTCCTGAACGAGGAGCTTGTGCTTTACCGTCGTCACGGTGCCAACTTCACGTCCGGGTCGGGAATACGCCCGCGTGAGGTTGGGACGATGCTAAAGCAGGGGGCGGACGAATATCGAGACTTCGCTCAGCATGCGAGACTGCATGCCCGGTTCCTGCGATACCTCGCTGACCAGGATCCGGCGCCCCCGGCCGATTACTTCCGGCGCCTCGCCGGCGTAAGAGATAAGCTGGCCGGCAACCTTGAAGCACGGGCCGCCATATACGAAGTGCCCAAGGGCAGTCGCCGTATGAAAGAGCTCACACGGCTGGTTATGGG
>JBMFXK010000174.1:0-6423 GCA_049964315.1 Clostridia bacterium
CGCCTTTGCCGGTCAACACGTCTCGGGTCAGAAGCTTCGGAGCGTGGCCGCTGGAATTCAGTCCGTAGAGTGCTCCGCCGGTCCACACGATGGCAAAGGCGTCGCTGCCTATACCGTTGGACACAGGCTCCAGCACAGTCAGCGCCGCCGCCGTCGCCACCGCCGCATCGATGGCGTTTCCGCCTTCGCGCAGCATGCGAAGGCCCGCTTCCGCGGCCAGCGGCTGCGAGGTTGCCACCATGCCGCGACGGGCATAGACCGGCACACGGTGAGAAGGATAGGGCAGGTGCAGGGGATCGGCCATCATGTTACCTCCCGATAAAGCTCAGCGCGCGGGGGAATGTTCCCGCCCGAAGTACACGAGATGCTCACAGCCGGCCAGCGCCGCGGGGCTTGTGGCCGTCTCCTCCTCGAAATCAATCCAGACCGCCAGCAGATCGGCGGGAAGCTTGTAGAGCTGGTACTTGCTCTGGGCGGTCATCCCCTCCACGCCGACCAGGGCCAGCTTGTCCACGGCGTAAGGGTTAAAGAAGGCCTCTATCTGAAAGGGATCCACGAACCACGCATCGGTGAACTGAGGGTTCTCGCTCCGCGGATGATGGATGCCGTCCCGCAAATGTCCTGCCCGCACCGTTGCCCACCAGTCCGGAAGCGCCTCGGGTTGGGGGACCACCATGTCGTAGAACGGTGCAACGAGCGAGATAAAGGCGACGACGACCAGCCCCCCGGGCCTGAGCACCCGCAGACACTCGGTCACGGCGCGGGCGCGGTCCGCCTCCGCGGTCAGATGATAGAGCGGTCCCCATGCGATCACGACGTCGAACGCCTCATCGGGAAAGGGCAGATGGCGGTTATCCGCCTGCCCATACCCATCCAGCGCGAGCCCGAGTTCTGGTGCCTTCTTCCGGGCGAAGGCCACATTGTTGGCCGCCAGATCGGCCAACGTCACCCGATGGCCCAGGTCCGGCAGTCTGAAGGCGTAGCGGCCAGGGCCTCCCCCCACATCGAGGATCCGCTCGCGCACGCCGAGGAACCTGGCGAGGTAGGCCCAGGTCGTGGCGAACTCAAACGGATGCGCATCCAGCCGCTCCCATTCTCGGGCTGGATCCGCGTCATAGAACTCCTCGACGCTGCCTACGGAAGACCCTCCCTGGCTTGCACTTCTCGCCTTTCGTCTCTATCCCTGCCGTCGTCGCCGCCATGGCACCAGGCGCCGGGACCAGGCCGCCGCGTCGAGCTCCACCGGGCGACGGCTCCACCACCGTCGGCGGAGGGGTCGGCGGTCCTCCTCCCGGTGGAACAGCTGGATCCGCGCCAGCCCCAGCGGTGCCATCCGTGACGGCCTTGGGGATGCCGGGGCGGTGGGGAGCACGGGCGCCGCCTCGAGGGCGGGATCCGGAATCGGGCCCCAGCGCACCTCCGTGGCGCCGCCGTGTCCGTGGATGCGCAGTATCTGGTCCACGGAGTGAAAGAGCGTGACGGTCGGCCAGCGAGAACACCATTCCAGAACGGCCTTGCCGGACGGGAGCACGACGCCGACCGCCACAACCCCGGTTCCGCTCACGCCGCTCAGATCGCGTTTGCGGTACAGATAGAACGGCACCGGAGTGGACGGCCGTCGGGCCCAGATCACACCGCATCCCCCCGCCACAGTCTATGGCGGGCACGGGTGTCCGCCAGTGCCCCTAGCGACCAGACACCTGGACGTTTTCGAAGCGCACCCGGGAGGGTCCGAAGTAACCCGGATACTCTTCGGTCTCCTTGGACCGCACGCAGCGCGCCAAAAGCTCCAGCACGTTTCCTGACACGCTTCCCTGGGCCACGGGGGTTCGATGCCCGTTCTCGTGGAGGTAGCCGAACTTAATCTCGGCCGCGAAGTCTCCGGTCAACGGGTTTGGCATGTTGGCCGAAAAGGACACCACCTCCAGCACCGGCCCGTCTTGCGTGAGATCCAGCGCCGGCGCAGAACCTGCCTCCCATTCCAGCGTGCCGACCGGGCCTGTCGGCGGCATCCCCAGGTAGGCTCCGTACTGCGGGTCCGCCAGAAGCCCCGTGATGACGCCGTTCTGGACCAGGAGCACGCGCTGCCCTGGAACGGTCGAGACATCCGTGGGCGCGGAGTGTAGCGCATAGGGTCGCAGCGCATTGGCGTGGAGCGTGAAAGGGTCGCCCTCGGAAGACACCAGCGTATCCCCGATCTGGTACGGAAAGTAATGTTGGTAGAGCGCCTCCGCGCTCACCCGGGCGCGCACGGTCTGTAGCAGGAGGGTCAGTTCAGCCCCGGGGAGGATGACCGCCATGCGTCCACTCGGGGGAAGCTCCGCCCGAGCCCGATCCCGTGCCACCTCCGTGGCCGCCTCCAGCACGGCATCTGGAGCCAGGTCGCAAAGCCGCCGGGAGCGGCGCAGGACTCGATGCTCGAAGGCGTCCGCTGGCCCTCCGGCCACGACAAGATCCATCTCATAGCGCGTGCCGGCCCACTCGGCGTGGCGTCCGTTGGAGGCCTGCACGGCGTCCTGCTCCCTGGCGGCATAGAGCTCGAGATGTGACAATGTCGTGCCGGCCTGCCGGATGCGCGTGTGCAGGGCATCGCCGTAAGCGGCCAGGGCGTCCGAGTCGGGGAGCTCTTCGGCCAGGTCCACCGCCGGGTAGGTCACCGGTCCCGTCGGAAGGTTATAGCCGGGGTTCAGAACCAGTTCCGCCGCGGTGAGCGCATCCTGCACCCGGTCTCCATCCTGTTTGCCCCCGCCGAGGTAGCAGACGGCAGCTCCGCGCTTACCCTCGCGGTCGACGTACACCGTCAGGGCGCCGGTCTCGATCTTCGTGGCGCGCTCGGCGTGGCGGTCTGAGAGCCGCCAGAACATCTGACGGTCTTCACTTTGGATGGAGTGCAACACCCATTCATCGGCACCTGCCAGGGCGGATGTGACGTCTCCGGTCATCCGAGGCGCGCCGTCATCCGAAGATGCGGCCCTCCCGTCCCGTTCGTGCACCATTCCTTGTGCCCCTTTCCGCACATGCCCGGCCACATGGCAAAATCCGAAGCGGCGCCATCAATGCTGGTCAATACGTCCGGCACGAATCCGGTCATGGCCATGGTCCGGTAGAGCCGTCCGGTCAGGCGGCCGTCCCGGATCTCTTCTCCGCTGTGAATCGTTATCTGCATACCCCAGTTCTTGGGATCTTCCATGCCCGACTCCACCCTCCGCAGGTAGACGCCTTCCTCGACACCGGCGATAAGGGCCTCCGGGGTTTCGGTGCCGCTGGCGAAGAAGGTGTTGGACATGCGCGGGTAGACCTTGCGCGAGTAGTCCTGCCGGCGGCCGTTGCCGCCGCTCGCGCGCAGCGCGGCGGCCACGTCGGCGTCGGCCAGCCCCCCGACCAGCGTACCCCGGTCGAGAATCGTGTGCGGCGCGGCCAGGTTGCCGTCGTCGTCAAACGGATACCCGCCATAGCCTCCTGGCAGCGTCGGATCATCGATGATGGTGGCGAACCCGCTTCCCACCCGGTGTCCGATCGATTCCTGGGCCTTCGCCCGATGGCTCAGGAATAGATCCATCTCCACGCCGTGCCCAAACGCTTCGTGCGCCAGCACCCCAGACACCTCCGGGGAGGTGACCACCCGGTAACGGCCGGGCTCGATGGAAGCCGCCTCCAGCATGCGCACCGCGTTCTCCACCACGGCGTCCAGGTCGCTCTCCGCCAGCTCCGTGACCTCGAACCCGCCGACCCTGCCGGCGAACACCAGGCCCTGCTCAGACCGGCCCCGGTCATGCACCATGACCATGACGCCGAAGAGAATCCGGCTCACCTCGCCTATGCGGTCGAAATCTGCCGTGGTGATGCGGCGATCTTCGAGGCGCTCTTCGTACAGAACCACGGCCTGCGCCAGGCGCGGATCCCGACCCGCCATACGGGCCTGCAGGTCGCGCGCGCGCGCGATCTTGTCGGCGAGCGGCACGTGCGCCACCGGCGTCCGTCCGAGCCACCGGAACTCCTCGGTAGTGGTCTGGGGCGTGAGCCAGTCGTGCCAGCCCGGCACGGCCCATTCGCGCTGCACGCCCCCCTCTACCATCCGCACCACGGTTCCCTCACGAGGCGGTGCCTGCTGCACGGTAATCGATCCGGCGGCCTGGATCGACAGCTGGCGGGTCCGCATGCGCGCGAGCCACTGGCCCTCGCGGCTGCGTCGTCGCGCTTCCTCTTCCAGATTCACACGGTGCCCCTTTCCGGGCGGTTCCGGTCCGCCCGCTCCCGTTTTGTAAAAGCATACCAGCCACCGTTGATGGCCTGAATGTACCTGGGGACAATCTGACAAGCTGGAAGCACCGAAGCCAGCCCGACGGTAGACGACCAGTGCACGCTGGTTGAAGCCGGCCATCCGAATCACGGACCGTGCGGGCCGAAGGCGGACGCATCCTTCTGCCAGACCCGACCACGGCCCTGCGAGACCCGTGTGTCGCCCCGTGACGCCGGGCCGAAGCCCGAGACACCCGCCGGCGTAACCGGCGTCCCTGACGCGGGCGCAAACACCATGTAACCAGCCAGGGCGCCGGCGCGTCCACCGCCGCCAGACAGCGATGGTCTGCTGGGGCAATCGCAAAATTCGGCCAGGTCCTCAGGATCGGCCTCCAGATCATAGAATGCGTGCGCTCCCGCATCCTGTCGGCGGCGGATGGTCTCCCGATTGGTGTCCAGCACACGCCACCGCCCGCGCCTGTGTACCGCATCACTCTTGGACCATACACTCCAGGATGCGCCAGCGCGGCTCTGCGGGTGTCGCCAGCAGTCCCGAGTCCTCGGCCGACCAGGCCAGGGAAAGGGCCGTGTGGACGAAGGCCCAGTCCCAGACCCGGTCTGGAGAGAAGCCCGCCCCTACCGCCGTGAGCCCGGCCTCACGGCGCATTTCGGCTGCGGTCGCGCCGCACCGCCGTGCCCATCGATTCATCAGGAAGCAGGCGGGCTCGTAGGCGGGGTCGCCGCCTACGCCCTTCGGATCGACCGCGATGTAGAGGCCATCACGCCGGCTCAGCATGTTCTGGTCGTGCAGGTCTCCGTGGAGGAGGCGCGCCGGAGGCGCCGAAGCCAGCAACTGCTGACGCAGGACCAGGGCCCGGGCAACCGCGTCGGCGTGCGGATCGGCTGCTTCGCGCAGGCGGACCTCGAAGGGGTCCAGGGCTTGCAGCCACTGGGCCAGCGTTGGGACCCCCGTGCAATCGGACACGCGGGCAAGCCCGGCCAGAACGGCGTGCAGGGCATGCCGAGCGACGTCCTCGTCCTCCTCCCGAGCGAGCTGCACACCGGGGGTAATGTCTTCAATCAGCAGGGCGCCCTCGGATGCCCAGCAGTCCACCACGCGCACCAGAGCCGGACCGGCCAGAGCGGTCAGGGCACGTGCCTCCCCGGCAATCCGGCCGCGGTCCCCGATTTTCAGGACGAAGGTCTCCCCGCCCGGCCCCGCAACCCGGAAGGCTGCCCCCTCTGCTCCCCTAGAAAGCGCCGCCAGGATGCGAAGAGCGGGCCGGGCCGGCCATTTGGCGACGATGGCCTGCGCACGCTGATTTGTGGCCTCTTCGGTCATTCTCCCGGAAACAGGAGGCGGTCGAGACCGCGCACGAGCCCCGTGATGCCTCCGACCCGTTCGACGGCCAGCAGTGTCCCGGCCACATAGGGCGCCGCCGATGATCCTGCCTCATGGCGAATGAGAAGCCGTTCGTCAGGCTGCCCGAAGAGGGCGTCAAACGCAATCACATAGCCCGGCAGGCGCACCGCATGCACACTGACCCCGCCAATATCGGCTCCGCGCGTCTCCGGCACCCCCAGCGCCACCAGACGCGCACCGCCGTCCACCAGGGGACCGAGCGCCTCCGCCAGCTCCAGCACGGTTCCGCTAGGCGCGTCTGGCTTCCCCGCGGAGGCATAGTCGATAAGTTCCGCCTGCTGGAGGTATCGCGCCGCGGTCAGCGCAAACGACTTGGCCAATGCCGCCGTCAGGGAGAAGTTTCCGGCGGCAATCACGCCCCGTCCGGTTTGCCGCGCACGCCCTTCAATCTCGACGTAGTCACCGGCATTGAGGCCCGACGTGCCTAC
The DNA here is from genome assembly GCA_049964315.1 of Clostridia bacterium. Lineage (GTDB taxonomy): Bacteria > Bacillota > Sulfobacillia > Sulfobacillales > JAIMBI01 > JAKATP01. Next base: position 6,091 of record JBMFXK010000174.1, read on the forward strand.
CACCGCGCTCACGCCGGCGTCGAGTGCGGCCAGCACATGGCTCTTGACGGACAGCGGGTGGGTGTAATCCACCAGGACGTCGGCGCGAGCCTGCAGTGCCTCGGCCAGGGTGCCGGACACCGTGATGCCGACCGGCGCGTGCCCAAACACATCACCCAGATCCTGCCCGGCGTGCCGGCGCCCGACTGCACCGACCAGAGCAAACCGGGCATCGCCCAACACCGCCCGGGCTACGGCCCCACCGGCCCATCCGGTTGCACCGGCAACAATCACGCGAATGCTCACTGCCTGCCCCTCCCTCATCGTGCATCCGGCGCTTGCCGCACCAGATCC
>JBMFXK010000175.1:0-6411 GCA_049964315.1 Clostridia bacterium
AGTATGGTGACGTTGCGCGTCCCGTTCGCGGCGACTGCCTTCCGGACGTTCTCGGGCATCTTCTTCATGAACCCGCTGTCGAGATACTTCTCCGCCTCGAACGCGGGGAATGGGCCCTTTTCACGAGCCAGGTCCGCGTCATAGATGTACGCCTCGGTGGCGATGAACTGGTAGAGCCGGTCGATGAAGGCGATGCTTTCGGGGCTCCCGTAACGCAAGCCGAGCCTGATGAGCAGCTCGCCGAGCCCCAGCGTACCCATTCCGATGCGGCGTTCCCGCTGCTGATTTTCTCGGTTCTGGTCAAAGAAGTAGGGCGTCGCGTCCACGATATCATCAAGGAATCGCACGCCCATGCGGACGGTCTTCTTAAGCCCCGTCCAGTCCACTTCATTGTGGTCCGCGTCGTAGAAGGCGGCTAGGTTAATGTGTCCGAGTGTACACACGCCGAAGTTGGGCAGGGGTTGTTCGGCACACGGATTTGTGCACACAAGTTTATTGAAATACCAGCTGTTGGACTCCTTCTCATGGCGCTCGTCAAACACGATGCCCGGTTCGGCTGCCTCCCAGGCGCCCTTGATAATCTCGTGCCAGATCTTGCGGGCCTTGGTCGTCTCATACACGACGACAGGCTTGCTCAGCGCCTGCCACTCTTCGAGGTCCCCGGTCCAGAGCTGGTCATATTCGGCGTCACGCGTGTCCGGGAACATGAGCTGCCAGTCGCCGTCGGCGTTGACCGCATCCATGAACCGATCGGAGACCCGGATCGAGATGTTGGCGTTCTCGACCATGCCCGGCGTCTTCTTCACTTCAATGAACCGCCACAGATCGGGGTGCCAGTCCTCGATCTGAAGCATTAAGGCGCCCCGCCGGCTGTTCGAGGTGTATACGCCGCTGCCTGAGAGCATGTGAACGTCCGCGACTTCAAAGTCATACGTGGTGGTCACGCGAGTGGGAAGCACGCTGACGATCGTATCCGGCAACACGTGCAACAAGCGATCCAGCACCGCCACCTGCGTCTGGAGCTGATCGGCCTCCAGCCGGGCCCGAATCCTCGGAAGCGCCCGGTAGGAGATTCGGTCTTTGGTTGCGTCCCACAGCCCTTGATAATATAACCCACCTATGCCACTGGCCGGCCATACGTCCCGGGGGTAGTTGTTCCCGTGGTTGCGGTAGCCGGGTGTCCGGGTGATCTTGAGGGACATGGAGGCGAAGTCGACAAACCGCTCCTTAAACTCGGCGCCGGTTACGGACAGACGGTGAATGTTCCGCCATCCGAGGGCTGAGCGATCTGTTGTGTGAATGTGGGCAGCAACGCCGTTTACCGCCAGCAGCTGCTGGACGTCCCGCAGCATTAGAAGGCTCACACTGTCGAACCCATAGCCACCCTTGCCCATTCGGTCTGAACCATCTGCATCGAAGTATCCCGCGACGAACGCGCCAGCCACGACAGTACCTGCGCGGAAGATCGCCTCCGGTACACGGACACCCTCGGAGTGCGCTTTAAGCAGTGAGTTCTGCTCTAGCCAGTCCATAATCAAGCGCGAATGAACGGCGATGTTGTGACATGCACCATCACCAACTTCAACCTGAGGCTCTATTTCCCAGATCTTCCGGATATAGTCGATTAGACGTCCCCGGATCTCAGGGCGGCTGTCGGCAGTCGCCAATTTGAACGCCTTGTTGGCCCTCCAGGAAACTTTCTTACCGACGTGAACGTAACCATCCCCGTGCATGTAGCCCAACACGTACGCCAGCTCGGGTTCAAGAGTCTCCGGAAAGGTGACATCCTCGTTTAACATCGTGGACATCTTTGATCGAACATAACTCACGGGCTTGAGCGGGATGGGAGCGGAGGTCACCCCATCACCCAGCAACGTCAGTATCTCGTCACCGTTTGAGAGCTGTTCCAGCGGCACAGTGGTGATCTCACCGCTTCGGAGCACGCCCACCCTATGCTCTTGCGTGACCTCCAAGCGGAATCCACGGGCCGTGACAACCTCGTACAGCTGTTTTTCTCCATTGACGAAGCGCGCGGTGATGGGGCGCGGGCCGACGTGGGTGAGAGCTGAAAACGTCTCGCCAGCCGTGATTCTGCGAGCCAGCTCTTGAGCTGGAATCAAACCGCGATCGGTCGCGATGCGTTCATCGGGACCGAAGCAGCCCCCCTGTTCGACAAGACCGGTGGCCCGGGAGTACAGGTCCATCCAAGAGACAGCGCCAGAAGACCGGCCGTTCACGCCACGGACGGGGGCGCGCGACGGGCGAAGGGATGAGACATTTATTCCAACCCCGCCACCCCGGCTCATGATCTCGATCATCTGGCCAAGGGTCTCCACAATGCCTTCACGGGAATCGCGCGGGTTTGGTAGAACGTAGCAATTAAAGAACGTGAGGTTCTGGCTGGTTCCTGCACCAGCCCAGATGCGTCCCCCCGGCACGAAGCGCAGGTGCGCCACCTCTTCTTCAAATGATCGCACCACGTCATCCCGCACGTTGGGCGCTTCAACCGCCGCAACGCCGCGGGCGATTCGTGCGGCCACCTCGTCCAGGGTTGTCTCGAGCGGTCGATCGCAGTCGATGAGCTTGCGGACCAGGGTGTCGCCCTTCTGAGGACCGGTCAAGAGTTCCACCGAGATCGTGTCATCGGTGTGGACCTCTCGCACGATGCCGATGTCCTTTTTGGGCCACTTGGGGTGGGGCTCCACCATGACGATGGCCAGGTCGCCCACCTGGAACCCGCGCTCGATGTCCTTCAACGTGTAACGGTCGAGGAAGATTTTCCAGCCAAGTTCCGACGTGAAGCGAGCGGCCTGCTCAAGCCGCCTGTCGCCTCCGGTCGATTCCAGAAATGCCATGTCCATCGCCTCCGTGTACTAGATACCACCCGGGCCCTCCCTGGACCGGGGTCGAAAGGGATCGAATGCCTTCAGTGGGGATCGGTTTCTGTCCGGAGTTCGAGTCGTTCCAGCAGGTCCTTGAAGCCTCTAAGATCGGTAAAATCGCGGTACACCGAGGCGAAGCGGACGTATGCGACCGGGTCCAGGGTCTGCAGCCGGTCCATGACCAGCTCGCCTAAGGCGTGGCTTGGGACTTCGTCCGTGCCTTGGTCCCGCACCTCGCGTTCAAGATCCCGCACGAGGGTCTCGAGGCGGGCCAGGGCTACAGGGCGCTTCTCGCACGCGGTGAGGATGCCCTTCAAGAGTTTCTGACGGTCAAACGACTCCCGTCGGCCATCCTTCTTGATGACGAGCAGCGGGGGTTCCTCCACCCGCTCGTAGGTGGTGAACCTACGGCTGCACATGGCGCACTCCCGGCGCCGGCGGATGGAGCCACCCTCATCCGTGGGGCGGGAGTCCAGCACGCGCGTGTCATCGTGGCCGCAGAACGGACAGTGCACGGTGGTCCTCCCCACATATAGAGTGACGAAGCGATTATAGTACAAGTTCTAGTGTCACCGGCAAGAATAAGAGGGCGTTGAAACGGGGAAATTTGGAGCGTATGACTTCCGTCGATCCGGTGTAAGTTGGAGGCGCTCACGATGGATTCCCCCCAGAACCGCCCCGGAGGGGCCGGCACCCTGGCCGGCTTTTTGGTGTTGGGCTGGCGTCTGAGCCGGTCGCGACGGGGCTACAAGAGGCGGGTTCGCCGCGTCCTGTACGGGCGCCTTTGCCATCGGTGGCTGCACTACAACGGGGCAGCCGTTCCTGGATCGGAAGAACCGGTCGTACGCGCCATCTGGCTCGGCAGCACCATGCGGAGCCGGTCGCTGGTGGCAGGGTACCGCCGCGGACGGAGAGTGCCGCTGGTCGTGCGGATCCTGGCCCGTCTTCTCGGCGACCGTGCGGCAGCCCTGGTGTTGGGCGCCCTGGTGGCGTGGCGATGGGCAAAGGGCGAACCTCCGGGGTTGGCACGCGCATACTGAGTCCGGCCGGAGGCGTTCGGAAGCTCAGCGCACGCCGGTAAAGCGGCGGCTGCGGTACCAGAAATAGAGCACGAACCCGATAAGAATGATTCCGGCCAGCACACGAAGCCCTGATCCACCGGGATGCGGCGCTACCGTCACGGTTGTGGTCGCCAGCACTTCGGTCCCCGCCTTGGCCGTCAGGGTCAGGGTGCCGGGAACGAGCAACGACGCGGTCGCCTCGTAGCGCCCGTTTCCTATCTTATGAAAGGGAAACCGGAGCGGCGATCCATCTTCTACGACCACGAGGACGGGCACTCGGGTCGCCACGGGCCCGCTCAAGATGACGCGCGCCTTCTGCTCCACGAGGACGTGGGCGGGACTGGCCTTCAACGACCAGGGCGAGGCCGCCTGCACGGCCGGACCGACAGCGACCGCAAGCCACAGGACTATGACCGCCCATGCTGCGAGTCTGCTTCCCTTCATGTGCGCCCCCCACCGAAGACTCTACCATTCCTCTGCCAACGGCCGCGTGCAAACGGGGATGCTGCGGGAGCGCAGACTGCTCCAGAAGCTGTCGCGAAGTGTCGAATCACGGTACGATGGGGGCGCTTAAGTCGTGAGGCGAAGCGCTGGGCGGGGAATCAAGGCGTCAGGGGGATGGGGCCATGGCGATGACTGCCGAGGTTCGCGCGAAACCAGCCGGCCGACGATGGGGCGCCCTCCTGGTGTGGGCGCTCTTGAGCATGGTCCCGCTGGCTGCTTACGCGGCCCCGTTATGGCAAAACGCTCTGGCGGACACGCCTATCGCCTATCTCATTTGGATACCGGTGCTGGCCGTGATGTGGGGTGCGTGGAACCTGGCGTCCATCCCGAGCAGGTACCCCGACGATCGGGAATTGAACCTCCTCGTGGGCGGCGCGTTGCTCCTGGTTGTCGGCTTCGTCGCCGCCGTGGGCGCCGAGAAGTGGCCGGTCACGTTCGTGTACGACCACGCCGGACTCCTGCTCTGGCCCCTGTGGACGCTCGGCGTGGCGTGGACCCTGTTCGGAGTGGGCGTGACCCCGCGGCTCCTGGGACCTCTTGCTTACCTGTGGCTCTCGTGGCCCCAGATCTTCACACCCCTGGTCAATTTCACTCAGATGCTCTTGACCGGGTGGAGCATCCGGATGATCGATGTGTTGGCGTCCGCGGTGCCGTGGGTGCGTTCTGCGGAGCCTGCCGGCAACTTCCTGGTCCAGCACGGCACCACCTGGATGGGCGTTGTCATCGCCCAGGCCTGCAGCGGGGCAGACAGCCTGCTCGGTGCGGCCATCCTCCTGCCCCTCTTGCTGACGTTCTATCGCGGGCACTGGTGGGGTCGCGTGCTTTTGGTGCTGGCGGCGCTGGCCGGCGCACTTATCGCGAACTGGCTTCGCCTCGCCATGTTGATTGCCGCCCTGCACTGGATCGGCAGCGCGTTCACGTTTGACGTCCTGCACCCCGTTCTGGGTGCTGTACTGTTCATGGGCCTCACGCTGGGGCTGATGGGAACGGGATCGCTGCTCGGACTCCATCTTGAGGCACTTCCGCGATCCATTGAGCTACGGGTCGGGGGTACCTCCCAGTTCGTCGCCGCGATCCTGGTGTCGGCGGGGCTGTTTGGCGCCTTGCTGCCGGTCTTCACCATCCCACTGGGCAGTCTTGCCAACCCGCTCGGGGTGCGGACGTCTGCCGTTGACCCCTTGCTGCCGTCCATCACTGGTTTCCAGTCGAGCGTGGTCTATCGCTACAACGAGAACAGCGTACTCGGGCCTGGGGCGTACACGGTGGCGCGGGCATATAACAATGATAAAGGCGCCACTGCCGTGGCCGAGGTATGGAGCACCCCCAATCAAGGCCGCCTGATCAGCTACGGCTTTGACAACTGCCTCGTGTATCACGGTGACGCAATACTGGCCCGGGAGTCCTTCGCTCTGAAAAACGGCATCCCGGCCACGATATATGCCGTGTACCTGCCTCCGCGCTCCTTGAACGGACCCCGGGCGCTGTACCTGGACATCGAGTGGCAGACCGCCCTCAAGACGCCCCAGGGGCTTCGCTATGTACGCTGGTCGGTCGCTTCATTTCCCTTCCCCAGCCGAGACTGGCCCAACGTAGGGGTAGCGACGCATCCGCTGCGAGGACTGATGGCGCTTGCCGTGCCGCCGTCGGAAGGTCAATGGCCGGTTCGCCTGTCGGATGCTCGCCAGCACTTAAGGCCCACCCGTGATTAGTTGATACGAGTGCAAAGGATTCTCGTTCCGGCCTCCCGAAGGAGCCCCCTGAGCGGTGTCGCGAAGGGGACGGCCACGGGGATGCATTATCGCATGCGGGAGGCGATCCGCGGCGTGGAAAGCCGGTATCAGGCGTTGGCCCCACAACTGAACGAGCGGACCCGGCGCTTGATGGCCGCGGCTGAGGCCCAAGCGCTGGGCTAGTGTCCTGAACCATTAATTCGTTGACAGTAGGATTTGAGGGAGGCGAGGATC
>JBMFXK010000176.1:0-6396 GCA_049964315.1 Clostridia bacterium
TCAGTGTATCGGATCCGGCCATACTCGTCACTATCTTGGAATCGATCTACTAGTGGGGCCAGGGCAGGAGAATCAGGAGCAGACCCACCACGAACCGGCCGGCACGCACTCCCATCATCCGCAGCAGGCGCTTCCAGGCGACCTTGAAGTCGTCCACGCGCTGGACGGACAGGGCCACTGAAGCTACGGCGGTACCCAAGAGAGACCCGAGACCGGCCACCAGCGACACCAGCGCCGCCGCCGCGGTGACGATGGTCACCCATGGCGCGACCCGACGACCCCGCTGCTCCAGCCATCTCGCCAGCACCTCGAGCGCCAGCAGCAGCAGGAGCTCCAGCACGGCGCCGGCGCCGGACAGACGAACCCCGCGCGCAAGCAGTAAGAGAACGCCCAGGAAGAGAAGCCACGGACCGCGCACCAGGACCGCGGCCGCCAGGTACAGTGCAGCAAGCACGGTCACCGGCGCTCTTCCACCGGGTGAACCGGCACCAGCCGCCGCCGCGGCACGCGCAACGTGAGCCGGCCGTCCCGCCGCCCTATCTGTGCCCGCTCCTCCTCCACCAGAAATGGCAGCGGCACCGTCCGCCATAGGGCCCGCCCTCCGCACGACTCGGCTTTTTGCCGGTACAGGTAGAGGGCGGTGCTCCGCACCTCGGCCACGAGCTGGTCCGCACCGGGAGCGTCGCCCCAAATCTCTACGGAGAGATAACGGCCGTCCTGATACATATCGACTTGTGGGGCGCCGTCCGCCTGCTCTTCGGCGCTGACCGCCCACGGGCTGCTCCAGAAAATCCGGAACTGGCGCTCCGCCACCTCATCCGCACGTTTGGGATCAAAGGCAAGCAACATCCACCCACCCCCGGCTAGTCTCGCCGCCGCGGGCCAGGCCGATGTAAGCTCAGGCGGCGCGCGCCTTGGGGCCGGGGCGGTGCTGACGCCACAGCAGCCAGACGGGGCTGGCGATAAAGATGGAGGAGTAGGTGCCGAGAAACACGCCGATCAACATGGTGGACGCGAAGTCCTTAATCGTCGAACCGCCGAATATGAGGATGGCGGCCAGCGCCAGCAGCACCGTGCTGGAGGTGTTGATGGAGCGCACCAGCACCTGGTTCAGGCTCCGGTTGACCAGATCGTCCAGAGGCTCGCTGCGCTTCTGCCGCTGCAGATTCTCACGGATACGGTCAAAGATGATGATCGTATCGTTGACCGAGTATCCGAAGATGGTCAGCACCGCCATCACAAAGTATTGGGACAGACTGATGTGGATGAGGGCGATCAGTCCGACCGTAATGAGCACGTCATGGACCAGCGCAATGATGGCCGAAATGGCAAAGCGAAACTCGAACCGGATGGCAATGTAGAGGATGATGCCGACGGTCGCCAGCAGGACGGCCAGCAGCGCGGTGCGTTCGGTCTGCTGACCGATGACGGAGGAGACGCGGCTGGTTGAAATCTCCTGGAACGGGGCCACGTCACGCTGCAGACTGCCCAGCACCTTGGTCCGCTCCGTTTCGGAGATGGTGGGCGTGGTGATCAGAGCCTCTTTATGACCGCTGCCGATAAAGAGCACGCTCGAGCTGCCAAGTCCCTGAGTGGCCAGCGACTGCCTGATGGCGACGTCCGTGACGGCATGGGAAAATCTCAGATCCATCTGGGTCCCGCCGGTAAAGTCGATACCGTAGTTCAGGCCGCGCAGGGTGATGGCCAGGATGGCGATGACGACGAGGGTTCCCGAAAACGCGAACCATATCTTCCATCGGCGAACGAAGTCAAAGTGAAACGTCATCCCCGCGACCTCCTTCCTGTCTGAGCTACCCGACGAAGACGGTCCGCACCCGCGCCCATCCCGCATCAGCGGCCAGCCGTATAAACTCGCGGGTCACGAACACGGCCGTAAACAACGAGATGACAATGCCGACCATCAGTGTGATGGCAAACCCCTTCACCTCGCCCGAGCCCAGCACGAACAACAACAGCCCGGCCAGAAACGTCGTGGCGTTGGAGTCGATGATGGCCCGGATGGCATGCCGGAAGCCTTGCTCCACTGCGGCGCGCGGCGTCTTGCCGGCCACCATCTCCTCACGCACCCGCGAGAAGATGATGACGTTAGCGTCCACGGCCATGCCCGCGGACAGGATCATCCCGGCGACTCCCGGCAGGGTGATGGTCGCGTGCAGCCCCCAGAGCGCGCCCAGCATAAGAAACATGTAGATTCCCAGCGCCACGTCCGCCAGCAGGCCCGCCACCCGGTACCACACCACCATGAACACGCCGATGAGCAGGAGCGCCAGGGCGGCGGCCAGCTTGCTGGCGTGCACGGACGCCTGTCCCAGCGTCGGCGACACCGTGCGAACATCCAGCACCTTCAAGTTCACCGGCAGCGCTCCGGACTGCAGCAGGAGCGCGGTCGTCTCCGCCGCCTTCAAAGTCGGAAAACCGCCCGAAAGGATGGCTTGTCCATTGGGAATAACGCTCTGCACGATGGGCGCCTCCAGCAGCTTGCCGTTCAGATAGATCGGCAGCGGCTTGCCCAGATAAGTCTTGGTAGCCTCGGCAAACGCCTTGGTGCCCTTGGCGTTGAAGGTGAGGGCGATCACGTACGGATCGCTCTGCGTCTGAGTCTGGTCAATTTCCGCCGTCGCCGAAGACAGCTCGGCTCCGGTCAGCAACACGTGCTTGCTGGTCGGATCCTTGATGACCAGCAAGGCCGTCTCCCCGAGATACTTCAGCGCCTGTTCCTGGCTCTTGATGCCGGGCAGCTGCACCATGATGCGGTTGCTGCCCACCTGTTGGATGACAGGCTCCGACACGCCAAGTTTGTTGGCCCGAAGCCCGAGGAGTGCCAGGACACGCTGCATCGCCTGACTGTTGACCGGAACGCCGGGCGCAGGCACCGCCTTATACTCCACCTCGATGCCGCCCCTGAAGTCGAGCCCGTAATGCAGGTGCCTCGTAATGGGATTGACGTGCACAAAATAAAAGCCGCCGAAGGCCAGCAGCACGAAGATGGCCAGAAGCCAGGTGCGGGCCCGCCGACGCATAAGCTCCCACGCTCCCACCCAATGTCGATAGATTATAGACCGGCCCAAAAACGAGGGTCAAATGACGATCCTGGGATGGCAACCAGCATTTCCTCCTGCAAGCGGCTGCCCGGCGACTGCGACGGCGTCCGTCAGCGGTCCCAACGGCGGTCCTCTAGACCGGCGAGAAAGGCGTACACACGGTCGCGAACGGTCTCGATGGGGACGCCATCAGTGTGTACGAGGAGATGGGCAGCCGCCCGTGCAGCGGACAGCCGCCCCCACTCAGCCTGGTACTGGGGACGCCCGCCGGAGAGCGGCCGACGGGCACGGAGCACCCGATAGGCGGCCGTGAGATACACAAACACCGTCTCGTCGCGGGCGTGCTGTCGATAAAGCCTCGACACCGCCGAATGCTCCTGGGCCACCGCACGTGCTTCCACGCCCAGCGCGCGCAGTCCGCCCACCAGCGTCGTCTTGCCGGCCGCGCAGGGTCCCACCACGACCACCGGCCGCATCAGGACGGGATGCTGGCCCGCAGCCAGCGCAGCGGCGCCCGGTCATCTTCCACCGCCGCCAGCGCCATGATGCTCATGTCATCCTGGGGACGGCCGTTGTCCAGCACCATGGCCCGATCCAGCACGGACTGCACCCAGACACCCAGATGGACGGCGTCGAGCGCCCGCAGTTCCTCATCCAGCTCATCCCAGGGGAGGCTCTTGCCGATCCGGCGGCCGGCGTGGATGATCCCATCCGAAAAGGTGGCCAGCACGGTTCCCGATGTCAGGGGCAGTTCGGTCATCGCTGGTTTGGTCCGCCGGTACGTGCCGATCGCCTCGGCGTGGCCCTCGAGGCGGAACACGCTGTCCTCCTGGCGGACTACCACCGGGCAGGCAGAGTTCCGGGCCACCACCGCGCTGCGGGTGGACAGGTCAATCGACAGGATGGTGAGGGTGGAGGTGACGCGGCCCTCCCGGGCCGTGTACAGCATGTCCTGCACGGCCCGCGCGACGGCCCCGTCGCGGCTGCCGTCAGCCAGCAGTCCGATGGCCTTCATCGCCACCATGCGGCTGATGCGGCGCGCCGCCGGCCCCGAGCCCTGACCGTCGGCCAGCACCAGGGAGACCCCGCCCAGCGGTCGTTCCACCAGCTCGATGCTGTCGCCGCTCTCGCCCAGTGCGCCCTTCGGCATTTTGGCCCAGGCCACCTCGACCCGCGTGCCAATCATGAGGCGCCGCCCAGCACACGCGTGTCGCCCGTCCGGCGGGTGATGCGAAACTCATCCATGCGTTCCAAAAGCGGCACGGCGTACTTCCGGCTGGTGCCCAGCACTTCTCTCAGGGCCGAGGTACCCAGCGGACCGCGGTCGGAAAGCGCCTCCCGCACCCGGGCAGCCGCTTCACCAAATGCCTCCGTGGTCACGTACAGATGCTCGTCGACGCGCACCACCTCCCGGCCGCTCACCATCCATGCCAGAAAGTCGCCCAAGTCCTCCCCTGGCAGACCGGCCTGCTGGGCAAGATCCTCAATGGGCGGAGGGGCGAGCCCCGCTGCACGCAGACCGGCCAGGATCTGCGCGCGGGCTTGGATCTCGCGCTCGGATGCATGCGGCGAAAAGCTTTCGGTGCGGATATAGTCCCGCTCCACCACTAAGTCGTCTTGGTCCGACAGGAATTGGGCCCACATTCGCGGATCCCAGCCCTGAGCCAGCGGCTTGAGGGACTCGCGCGGAAGACCGGGCCGAAGCGGGTGCTGGCTCTGAAACTCCTGCACCTGGCGCCGCACGTCCTGTGCGACCTGCAGCGCGATCTCGAGACTGACCGCGAATCGATCTTCAAACACCCAGAAGCCCTCGTCGGCAGAGAGCGCCGACGACAGTTCTTGCGCGGGCACATCCGCCTCCCGGGCCAGATCGAGAAGCGCGAGCGGACGTCCGGCCTGTTCCAGGCGCCTCCGCGCCAGATCTAGGGGATCGGCCTTGGCCAGCTGCGCCAGCTGATCCAGCAGGCGAGGCTCACGCCGGCGGTGATGACGGTCCACCTCGATAACCATACCGCCGCCAATCGTGGTGACCGGTGAGTAGGAGCGGAGCAGGACCCGGTCGCCGCGCACCAGCACCAGCGGCCGGCTCAAACGCACCTCGCCGAATGCTTCCGTGCCCGGATCCAGCACGTCGCGGTCGTACCAGTATAATCGTCCCACCGCCTCATCCGTGCCCGCGTGCACATGCACCGGCGCCCGGTGCTTCACAGCGGGGGCACCGGCCAGCAGCGTCACCGTCAGCTGGGCCACGTCGGCCCCGTGCAGGTGCCCGGGCCTCGCCAGCACCTGCCCGCGGCGGATGTCACTGCGCTCCGCGCCGCCCAGATTGACGGCCACGCGCTGCCCCGCAGTCGCTTCCGCCACGCGTTCGCCATGCACCTGCAGCCCTCGCACGCGGGTCAAGAGGCCCTCCGGGACCACCTCCAAGGCATCCTCCAGGCGCAGGACTCCGGCCGTCAGCGTGCCCGTCACCACCGTGCCAAATCCGCGCATCGTGAACACGCGGTCTACCGGCAACCGCGGCGCCCCTGCCGCGTCGCGCCCGGGAATCGCAGCCGCCAGCGCGTCAAGAGCCTCCAGCAGCTCCGCCACGCCGGCGCGGCTCACGCTGCTGACGGGCACGATGGGTGCGTCGGCCAGAAATGTACTTTGGAGCCTCTCGGCGACGTCTTCTTCCACCAGCGCGTGCCAGTCAGGATCGACCAGGTCCACCTTCGTCAGCGCCGTCAGGCCATGGCGGACCCCCAGCAGGGTGAGAATGTTTAGATGCTCCTCGGTCTGGGGCATGATGCCCTCATCGGCGGCCACCACCAGGATGACCGCATCCATACCATGCACGCCGGCCACCATATTCTTCACGAAACGCTCATGGCCGGGCACATCGACAAACGCCGCTGGGCGGCCGGACGGCAGCGTAAATGGTGCGAAGCCGAGGTCGATGGAGATGCCCCGCGACTTCTCTTCCGGCAGGCGGTCAGTATCCAGGCCCGTCACCGCCCGGACCAGGGTGGTCTTGCCGTGGTCAATATGACCGGCGGTGCCGATCACCAGCGGTCGCACGCTCCACCTCGCTTTCAGCCCTCGACGAACGAGGCGACCAGGCCCTGGCGCTGCAACGCACCACGCAATTCCATCATAGCGGTGTAGGTCGGCAGCACGTAGCAAAGCTGCGGTTCGGTAACCTCCGCCAGCGTGCGGAGGGCATCGTCCACCGACGGCCCGGCAGTCCGGACATCCTCAGGGCGGACGCCGGCGTACTTCAGGCGAACCGCCATGTCGCGGGCTCGTACGCCCGCCGCCACCCAAGTGGCCGCGCCAACGCGGGGTGCGAGCG
>JBMFXK010000177.1:0-6334 GCA_049964315.1 Clostridia bacterium
GTGCAGATGGACCCCGGCCCCACACCGACCTTGACGCCATCCGCGCCAGCCTCGATGAGCGCCCGCGCGCCCTCGCCGGTAGCCACGTTGCCGGCCACCACCTCCAGGTCGGGGAATCGGTCCTTAAGACGCCGCACCTGTGAGAGAACGCCCTCGGAATGCCCGTGTGCGGTGTCCACCACCACCGCGTCAACCCGGGCTGCCACCAGAGCCTCCACGCGCTCGACATGTTCCGGGCCCACGCCGACCGCAGCCGCCACCAGAAGCCGCCCATTGTCATCCTTGGCGGAGTTGGGAAACTTCCGGGCCTTTTCGATGTCCTTGATGGTGATGAGCCCACGCAGTCGGCCCTTGCTGTCCACCAGCGGAAGCTTCTCCACCTTGTGCCGGGCCAGTATGGCCTTGGCCTCCTCCAGAGTGGTGCCTTCGGGGGCGGTGACCAGGTTTTCGTGGGTCATGACGTCGCGCACGGGTCGCTCAAAGCGCGTCTCGAACCGCAGGTCGCGATTGGTGAGGATGCCGATCAGGTAGCCGCCCTCACGAACAATCGGCACGCCGGAAATGCGATAACGGGCCATCATGGCCAGCGCTTCGGAGACGAGGGAGTCCGGGCCCAAAAAGAAAGGGTCAATAATGACCCCGTGTTCCGACCGCTTCACCTTGTCAACCTCAGATGCCTGGGTCTCGATCGACAAGTTTTTGTGAATGACCCCGATCCCGCCCTCCCGGGCGATGGCGATGGCCATGCGCGACTCGGTAACCGTATCCATCGGTGACGAAATCACGGGAATATTGAGCCGGAGACGTCGAGTGAAGCGGGTGGTCACGTCCACATCGCGGGGAAGCACCGAGGATGCACGGGGAACAAGGAGGACGTCGTCGAATGTGAGACCTTCCCGACCAAACTTCTCGTGCTCGGTCAAGGGACACACCCCTCCGTTGCTTTTTCCAAGAATAGCACACGTCCTTGGCTCTCCAGGCTCCGTAAAACCGCCCCACGCCTTAGTCCGACGACTTTCTTAGATTCTGGACGAATCGTCCGAGCTCATCGATCAACGCCTCCCGGGACAGGGGCTGAGTCGCTGCCTCCAGCAGCCGGCGCTGCTCCGACAGCACATCCCCCACAGCCCTGCCGTCGAGGTGGAACAGCCGCATCACCTCTTCGCCCCGCACGAGCTGTACGGGGTCCGGCCGACCGAGCCAGTCCGCCAGTTCGCGGGCTGAGGCGCCCTCCTCGCCGCACACCGGATCCTGGCCCGCCAGCATTCGCCCGATCCGGCGTGCACGAAGCCTGAGCTCCCGTGGCCATTCGAGCCGGCCCAGCTGGCGCATGTCATAAGTCAGCTGCAGAGCCAGTAGACGGGCCGCCGGGTCAGACAGTGCCGCCAGCACAGGCCCTCCACGTTCCCAGGGTGCCCAGAGCCGGCATCTGGCTCCCGTCTCCAGAGCACGATCGGGCCACGGGTGTCGAAGAATGGCGTTCCACTCCGCACCCCGGCGCGCAGCCGGCATCGCCATGAGCTCGGCCGAGCGCCCGGTGATGGCGTCTTGCAGATCGGCTTCCAGCTCGAACCTGCCCGGGCCATAGGCCGTAAAGCGGATGGCGCGCAGGATGCGAAGATGGTCTTCGGCCACGCGCTCATACGGGCTGCCTACAGCACGGATGACGCCAGCCGCCACGTCGGTCAGCCCGCCCGTCGGATCGATGAGACCGCCTTCCGGCGTCATGGCCATGGCGTTCATGGTGAAATCCCGCCGCAGGAGGTCGCGCATGCCGTCGGTGGTAAACCGGACGCATGCCGGATGGCGCCCGTCCGCGTATTCACCCTCTTCCCGGAATGTGGTCACGTCGACCACGCCCGCACTGGTCAACACCGCGACCCGTCCGAACTCCTGCCCCACGGCCATCGTTCGGTACCCATGGGCAGACGCCAGCTCGCGGACGATGGAAGGATGGAGCGCGGTCGCCAGGTCCACGTCCCCGGGCGACGTCTCGAGGAGGATATCCCGTACGGCGCCGCCGACCAGCCAGGTCGTTCCGTGGGCACTCAGAATCTGCCACAGGCGGCGGGCGTCCGCGGGCAGGCGCGTTACGGAGAGGCCCGGCACCCGACTCGCTCACCCAAGTCGCGGGCCAGCTGCGAGACATCGCCGGCTCCCAGGGCGACCACCGTATCGCCCGGGCGCATCTCCCGCGCCACGCGTTCGGTCGTGGCCGCCACCGTGCCGCTGTATTCAATGCGGGCGCCGGGATGGGATGACAGTGCCGCCACGGCCAGCCGCATGGCCAGTCCGTCCGGACCGTCTGGCGGCGGCGCCGTGCCGGCCGGCACATAGATGTCGGTCACAAAGGTGAGATCGGCGTCGGCCAGCACTTCCTCAAACTCCCGAAAGAGATTGCGCACCCGCTCCGTGCGGTGCGGCTGCACCACCGCCAGAACGCGCCCCCGCGTGACCTGGCGGGCGGCCTGCAGAGTGGCGCGGATCTCGGTCGGGTGCACGGCATAATCGTCGACGATGCGGATGCCGTCCTTAAGTGCCACGACCTCAAAGCGGCGGCGCGCCCCCTGAAAGCCTTTCAGCACCCGCTGCACGACCGCGGCCGAGATGCCGAGATGCCGCGCAACCAGCAGGGCCGCGAGGGCGTTGTCCACGTTGTGGCGTCCGGGAATCTGCAGGCGAAAGCGGCCGAGCGAATCCCGATGCCACAGCGCTTCAAACTCCGATCCTGCGGGCGAGAGATCCACGTGCGCCGCCTCCACGTCGCCGCCCGCACCGAAAGTCAGGACCGGCGTGTCCGAACGCGCCCGCACTCCGGCCAGCACGGGATCCTCGGCCGACATGACCGCGATGCCGCCGGGCGCAAGCTGGGCGACAAACGCCTCCACGGCCCGTACGACCCCGCTGAACCGTCCGCCATAGTGTTCCAGATGCTCTGGTTCCAGGTTCATAATGACCGCCACTTCCGGGTGGTAGCGGACAAACGAGCCGTCGCTCTCGTCTGCCTCGGCCACGGCCCAGGGCCCCTGCCCCAGATACACGTTCTGGCTGCCGAAGTCGGTGACATCCGCCCCCACCAGGATCAGAGGTTCTAATCCGGCCTCTTTCATGATCGCGCCGATCATGCTGGTCGTGGTGGTCTTGCCGTGGGTGCCGGTCACACAGATCGCCCGTCGGTCGTCGATCAGGTGCGCCAGCATCTCGGACCGGTGGCGCACGTACAGGCCGAGTTCGCGGGCGGCCATCAGTTCCGGATTGTCCTTCGGCACGTCCGTGCTGTAGACGACCTCCGTCGCCTCGCCGACGTGGTCGGCATCATGTCCGTAATAGACCCTTATGCCGGCCCGCTCCAGGCGCAGGGTGCGTTCGGAGCGGCGCTGGTCCGACCCGGACACGATCGCGCCCGCCGCGTGCAGAGCCAGCGCCAACCCGCTCATTGAATACCCGCCGATGCCGATGAAGTGGATGTGGGCGGGAACAGTCCCGTCCGCTGCCGCGCGCGCTCCGATCACAACCACGCTCCGTTCTTCCACAGGCCCCGATAATGCTCTGCCGACCAGCGTATGAAGTCGACTTCCGAATCCGTGACGAATCGCACCACCCGGCCCGGTGTCCCCATCACCATGCTGCGGGGGGGAATCACGGCGTTCTTGGTAAGCAGTGTGCCCGCGGCCAGGATGGATCCTTCGCCCACCTGGACTCCGGTCATTACGATAGCGCCCATGCCGACCAGTACGTCGTCACCGATGCGGCAGGCGTGGACAATCGCGTTGTGTCCGACAGTCACGTTGCGGCCGATGACGCACGCCATCCCCGGATCGGTGTGCACCACGACCCCGTCCTGGAGATTGCTTCCGTACCCTACCCGGATCTCGTCTTCATCGCCCCGCAGGACCGCATTGAACCAGATAGACACCTCGGCCTCGAGATGCACCTGGCCGATGAGATATGACCCCGGCGCCAGAAAGACGGGGTCCCCCACAGTCGGCTCAAACTCTCCGTAGCGAAGCAGCATCGGGCGCGTCTCCTTCCTCGCTGGCCCCGGCGGGGTCTCCGAGCGGCCATGGTGTGATGGGACCTGCGTCTAGGGTAAGGGGCGCCACCGTGCCGAATCGGTAGCGGGCCGCCAGCGCCACCATCACGCCGTTGTCCGTGCAGTAGCGCGCCTCCGGGACGAACGCGGCAATGCCTCGTCTCGCGGCGGACGCATCGAGGCGCGCCCGCAATGCCCGGTTGGCGGCCACTCCGCCGGCTGCGTACAGCGCCCGGACCGGATAGCTGTCAAGGGCCAGCTCCACGCGCTCCATAATGGCTGCCACCACCGCCTCCTGCAACGAGGCTGCCAGCCGCTCCGGATGTGCAGCCCCGTTTTGCTCCACCTCCTGGCGGAGTGCGGTCTTGAGCCCGCTGAAACTCATGTCAAAAGGGCTGCCGCCGCGGATGCGCCCGATGGGAAGACGAGGCCCCGGGCGGTCGGCCGTGGCCGCCAGCCGTTCAATCTCGGGACCTCCGGGATAGCCCAGGCCCAGAAGGCGCGCTCCCTTGTCGATGGCTTCACCGGCCGCGTCGTCGCGTGTCTCGCCAATACGGACCAGGTTGCCGTGCCCGCGCCAGACCCACAGACCGGTGTGACCCCCGCTCACGAGCAAGGCAAGACTCGGAAACACGATCGGCCCCCGGAGGGCGTTGGCGTACAGATGGGCTTCCAGATGATGAACGCCGATGAGGGGGCGCCTCCAGGCCACGGCCAGCGCCTTGGCCGCCGTCATGCCCACCAGGAGCGATCCGAAGAGACCGGGACCCGAGGTGACCCCGATGGCGGCAATGTCGGAAGGCGCGGCGGCGGCCGCGTCCAGCACGGCTGCCACCAGCCCGGGCAGTGCAGCTACGTGTTCACGCGCCGCCACCTCGGGCACGATGCCGCCATAAAGGTTTTGCTGGCGGGCCGACGACGCCACCGCCTCTGCCTCCAGCGAGCCGGTTTCGGAAACCAGGCCGACGGCCGTCTCGTCGCAGGAGGACTCGATGCCCAAATAGAGGGCGCCGCCGCCCCGCTTCACTTCGGCCACATCATCACCTCCTGGCGGGACACCCTAATGGTTCGTGAAGACTCGACAGTTCTTGACCCGCTAGCCGGGCCAGACGGGAAGGGATGTCCATGCCCTGGGTCCTGGGATTCCTTTTGGGTGCGCTTGCCGCCGCGCCGGGCCTCTTGACCCTCACTCCTCGCGGTTATGGTCTCATGAATTCGGCACATTTTGTCGTGGTACTGCTGGCGGTGGTGCTCCTGGTCTGGCTCGGGCGCTATCAAGCGCGTCACGGCCGCCGGGCGGGGCGGGTGGGTCTGGTGGTGGGAGGACTGGGGGGTGCCGCGGGCTCTCTCGGCGCGGCCGCCATCATGCAGACCTCTCCCGCGGTGGCGGCGTTCGTCCAGTATGTGGCCGCCAACGGAGTGCCGCCGGCGGCTGCCCTTACGATGCATCAGCTGCATTTTGTCGCATCCACAGTCTTAAACGCCATCCTGTCGGCGGGCTTTTACGGGCTTCCCTTAAATCCATCTATACAGATGTTAGGTCGGTGATACGGGCCCGGCGGCAGCGCGCGGTTAGAGCGGGTCCTTCCACATGATGAAGGCATCTTCGTGCGTGTCGGTATAGTAGCCCTTGCGGATTCCCAGTTGGACAAAGCCGAGCTTGCGGTACAGGCTTTGCGCGACCAGATTCGTCCGCCGCACCTCGAGCGTCATCCGGTGGGCTCCCTGGGCGCGGGCTCGATCCATGAGCCCGTTCATCATCGCCTCCCCGAACCCGTGCCCGCGAAAGTGCGGGTGCACGGCCACGTTGGTGACATGCGCCTCATCCAGGATCAGCCACATCCCGCCGTAGGCGGCGATACGGCCGTGGAGTTCCAGAATGAGGTACACGGCAAAGGTGTTGTCCACCAGTTCCGCCTGAAAGCTCTGACGCGACCAGGGGGTGGGAAAGGCTTGCCGCTCGATGTTGATGACGGCGTCGAGGTCGGTCAGATACATGTCGCGAACCACGAGGGCCTGAGCGTCCTGTTCCGAGATGGCCACTCGCGTCATCCCTCCTCGACAGGGTTTGACCCCATCTTACTCTTGGATCGGTTCATGACGTCCGTGCGACCGCAGGGTCCGCCCGCATGAGGGCTTCGCGGAGATAACGCGGCTGGACCAGATGCACGGGGACCGCTGACGCCTGGCCGGTGCCCACCAGCCGGCAAAGCCCCAGGCCCACACGCACCTGGTCGCCCGATTCCAGCGCCGACGCGCCCAGTTGGCGGGCCAGGACGGCGTCGCGGGCCAGCGGCCCGG
>JBMFXK010000178.1:0-6280 GCA_049964315.1 Clostridia bacterium
GCGATGGGCGGTCGCACGATTTTCGCCGCCGCCGGGGTCGGCAACAGGATGTCGACATGCCGGTGCTGCTGGCGGTCGGCCGGCGTGGTGCTGGTGGCGGCGGTCTGGTACTGACGGAATCCGGAGCCAAAAAAGCGGTCCGGGTGGCCCGAGGCGGTGGCGAGCACCTCCGTCACGTTGGCGATGCGCATAGGCTAGAGCGGCCAGTTGGAGGGAAACTGGACGGTGTCGGTGGGCTGGGCATCGGTGTAGCCCGGTGCCTCCACCTGGCTGGACCGTGACGCGAGGAGCTCTTCCACCCGCGTCAGCAGAGTCATTCCCGGAGCCGAGAGTGGCGCGGAACCGGAGGGATAGAACAGATTGTCCTGCAGGCACACAAAGAGCCATCCGGCGTGGTGATGACGGTGATCGGGTTCTCCAGACCCTGCTGGGTAATCGCATGCTGGAGCTTCGCGGCCAGGTGCTTCAGGATCTCGGTCTCGTTGGCGGCGTTCAGCCCGGCGGCATCGTTGATGAGGCTCGGGCCGGGCGCCTGGCCGATGATGCTGCCGTTCTGGTCCAGCTGGTCGGCCGGCGCCTTGGCACCAGGGCGAACTTCACCGGCTGGGTCTGGTTCAGGGCGTACCGCACGATGGAGAAGGGCAGCCAGAGCGTGATGAGGCCGGCCCAGGTGATGAGGAGCGCACCATCCCGCCGCCATCGTAGCCGCCGCCGTCGTACGCGTCGTCTTGCCCGAACGGCGGCTTCCGGATCATGATGCGACGGCTCACCCCCGCCGGCCGGAGGCGGCGTGGCACGGGTGGACGATCCGGAGGGGCGGATGATCCTCATCAGTTGGTCGGTGAGCGTGCTGGGCGGCATCCCCTGATGGATGGAGAGCAACCCCCGGAGCGCGATTTGGCGCAAACGCATGTCTCCTGCTCGGTCTTGTTCTTCAGGGTGCTCGCCAGCGGGAGCCAGATAGGTTGGCGAATGACACCCCATAGAGCGTGGCGATGATGGCCAAGCCGAGGGCGGAGGCCAGCTGGTTGGGGTTGCCCGACACTTCGCTCAGCACGTGCGCCAGGCCATGATGATGCCCACGATGCCCATTTGGGGTACGTAGCCGCCCGCCTGCTCGAAGATGGAGGCGCCGGTCCGCTGCTTGGTCAGGAGCGCGTACATGTCCGTCTCCAGGATCTGGCGCATGACATCGGGGGCCGTCTTGTCGACCATCACCTGCAGTTCTTCTGCACGAAGGGCCTGAGTGGCCTGCATCTCGGGCTCCAGCGCCAGGGTCTGCTGCTTGCGGGCGATGCCCGGCGTAGCGGGCCAGCTGCTGGACGAGACCGACGGGCTCGCAGGTCAGCGCCAGCCGGAACAGGCGTGGAATGTGACGCCGTTCGTCGATGGCATACGACACCTTGGTTCCCTCGAGGGTGCCGCAAAAACGAGGAGGGCGGCGGTGCCCTGCAGCAGGGCGCCCGCCTTGCCCCCTTCCAACATAAATCCGAGCACGAGAGCCATGACTCCAAACAGGATGCCGCCTAGGGCCGGCATATCGATACGCAGGGGACAACCCCGTACAAGAACGCCGAACGCTACATCCAGATCCCGGGGCGCGCGTACATCACCGCGTGTTCGCGCTTGACCCGGGCAGGCTGGCAGAAGAGGTGGATCTCCTCCTCCGTCACGTAGCCCCGACGCACCATCTCAGCCTGCAGCACCGGAGGAGGCAGTTCGATGCCGTTCAAATTGCCGACCCCCACATAGTTGCCCGGCGAGAGGATGATTTGCGGAATCCAGATACTCTGGTTGGGCACAAACACGGCCCGCACGTCAAACATGCGGCGGTTGCCGACAATCTCCCAGACCCCCGAGACATGCGGGGGACCCATGACGACGTGCAGCATACTCTGCTTGTTCCGCTCACGATTCAGCTTTTCGACATGCTTGCAGAAGATGGGGCCGTCCCAACCCGGATCGATCTGATATAAGACGTGCTGCAAGATGTACTGGATAAGGTCTTCTCGGGTTGGACGCCGCTCACCGTTCGGGAAGTAGAGGTCGCGTTCCGGCTTGCGCCCGCGCCGCCCTGCTCTCGGCCCGACAAAAATCGGACTCGGCAGTTCGACCGAGCAGTCCTCGAAGAACGCCAGGGACTTGCTCACCAAGGACCCACCCCCGTCCGATAATTCACCCACCATGATTTTCTTGGGGGGGG
Source organism: Clostridia bacterium (assembly GCA_049964315.1). Taxonomy (GTDB): domain Bacteria; phylum Bacillota; class Sulfobacillia; order Sulfobacillales; family JAIMBI01; genus JAKATP01. Next base: position 2,204 of record JBMFXK010000178.1, read on the forward strand.
AAGGTTTTCCTTCTTTTTTCGCCAGGGATTTACAAATCAATCCAGGAGGATTCGACGCTCCTCGTCGTAGATCGGTGGCAGGTTGGAAATCAACGACAGCACCCGACTGAGCTCCCCATCCGGGAGCGCCGTGCGGAGATGTTTTACCAGCCCGTCGGCCGGCGTGCCCTGGGTCAGGCGCGCGATGAACAGCCAGGTGCGCGGCCAGCGCGGCTGATCGCAGAACGCCGACAGTGTGTAGGCGAACGCCTCCGGCTGTTGCCCTCGCGACCCACCGCTTCGGCCAGTCCCACTTGACCCGATCGCTGCCCACCGGGGCGTCAGACATTAGACGACCGGTCGGAGCTCCCCTCTGCAGGCAGTGGAGAAACGGTTTCCGGGCCTCCTCCAGCCGGCCCCTGGACAGCCACAGCGGTCCGCGGAAGTAAACCAGATGGGTGTAATCGGGAAAGTGCCACAGCACCTCCCGCACGGGGCGTATGGCGCACGCGGGACGGCGGGCCAGGGTGTGGGCGCGGGCTCGTCCCAGGTAGAACACGGGCCGCAGTTCGTAGGTGAGCTGCGAGTACCGGAGCGCCTCCGAAGAAGATCGGGCCGCCTCTTCCGGCTGCCCGCGGCCCAGGTAACAGAGGCCAAGCTGGTAGTGGCTGGCGGCATCCTCGAGCTCGTGCTCCAGCTGCACCAGGAGGAGGGCGCGATTGCGCTCGAGCCTGTGCCTCCCCGCATCACGTCCTGCAGACAACCGGTGTGCACGATGCGGACGTCGAGGAGGCCCATGGAAAGACCGTGGCGGCGCAGGCTGGGGATGAGCTCGTCGTGGATGGCGCCTTCGTAGCGCATGTCGGGAGTGGCCCGGAGGAGGCGGCTCACGAGCGCCTCACTCACCTCATTGCCGTCACTCATCAGGGGGACCACACGCAGGCAGATTGAAGGCGGTGTGGGCCGCTCCCCGCATACCGTCGCCAGGGCGGGAACGTCCTCCGCTACCAGTTCCTCGTCGGCGTCCAGCACCAGCACCAGGGCTGACACCCCTGGCCCGGGCAAAGTTTCGCGCGGCGCGGAAGTCGTCCCGCCGGGCCGCCCCGAGGCTTTGCGCCATCTTGCGGGTATTGTCGGTGGAGCCGGTGTCCACCACCACGATCTGACTGGCGACACCCGCCACCGGCCCGCCACCGAGTGGAGGGCAACGACCAAGTTCTCAGGCTCTTCCCGTACGATCAGGGCAAGCGCCAGGGAGAGCGGCACGACACGCACCTTCCCGGCCGGCAGACTCCGGCGACGGCAGCTTCTGCTGGCGAGGATCGCAAAATCCCGATCCGCCCCCTATCCCATGCGCTAATTTTTCGGGTGGGTGTACGATGCAGGCATGACCACCCCACACCACACCCTGGCCGAGTTGCGGGCCGAGGCCCGCACCCGCGACGAGAAAGACCCGCTCCGCCCCATCACCGATCTGTTTGTCCGTCCCCGGCGCCCCCTCTACTTCGACGGCAACTCGCTCGGCCCGCTGTCCCGGCCCGCCCGTGAGGCCGTCATGCGCACCGTGCGGCAATGGGGCGATCTCGCGGTGAGCGGCTGGAGCGAGGGGGATCCCTCCTGGTTTGACCGTGAGCGCTGGCTGTCGCGCCGGCTCGCCCCTGCGCTTGGCGCCCGACCCGGGGAGATCTCGCTTGGCGGCAGCACCACCCAGCAGATCCACCAGCTCCTGGCCACCTTCTACCGTCCCGCCGGCACGCGTACCGCGCTGCTGGTGGACGCCGGCGCCTTTCCGACCGACCGCTACGCGGCCGAAAGCCACGTCCGCCTGCACGGGCTCGATCCGCAGACGGCGCTGCGGACGGTGGCGCCTGATGTGTCCGGGTTCCTCGACCCTGCGGCGCTGGCGGCCGCCTTCACCGAGGAGGTGGCCCTCGCCATCCTGCCCTCCGTGGTCTACACGACCGGCCAGCGGCTTCCGATGCCGGAGCTGTCGCGGGCGGCGCGGGAGGCCGGGGTGTTCCTGATCTGGGACCTCTGCCACTCGGCCGGCCTCGTCCCCCACCACCTCCACGACGATGGGGCGGAGGCGGCCGTCTTCTGCACCTACAAGTACCTGAACGGCGGGCCGGGATCGCCGGCCGGCGTGTTCCTGCACGAGCGGCACTGGCCGCCCGAGCCGGGGCTCTGGGGCTGGTGGGGATCCGACCCCAACGTGCAGTTTCGGATGGCGCCGACGTTCGTGCCGGCCCAAGATGCGAGCGGGCTGCAGCTGGGAACCCCCAGCATGCTCGCTCTCGCCCCCTTGGAGGGCAGCCTCGACATCCTGGAGCAGGCCGGCATCAAGGCGGTCTTCCACCGCGCCCAGGAGCTCACGGGCTTTCTGATCGAGGCGGCCGAGGCACTGGTGGTGCCGTACGGCATGACCATCGGCACCCCACGCGAGACCGACCGCCGGGGCGGCCACGTCGCGCTCCGGCATCCGGAGGCGCTCGCCATCTCGCGGGCGCTCAAGACCGCCGGGGTGACGCCCGACTTCCGGCCGCCGGACATCATCCGGCTCTGCCCGGCGCCGCTCTTCACCCGGTTTCGCGACGTGGTGGAGGCGCTGGCCCGGCTCCGGATCATCCTGCGCGAGGAGCGCTTCCGGGAGCGGCTGCAGGACGACTCACCGGTGTGGTAGCACCGACGCGCTTCTCCGCGCCGGCGGGCCTGACCCTGCCCGCCTCCGTTCAGGCCGACACGGGCGGGGCGCGCGGCTCGCGAGTGGCCACCATCACCGCGGCCAGCACGAACACCAGCGACGTCACCAGCATGGGAGCGCTCGGGCGCCATTGGTACAAAAGCGCGCCAGGGTACGGGGCGAGCGCTCCCGCCAGCTCCATCAGGGCATTCATCCAGGCGTAGGCGAGACCCACCTGGCCGGCATGGGCCAGCCGTCCCACCGCCACTCCCACCAGGCCGTGGGCGGCCGCTCCGGTGCCGCGCTCGAGGGCGGAGAACATCTGCACGCCGGGATTGCGGGGAAACGCCCAGATCAGGGTGATGCCGCCCGCCACCGCCGCCAGGCCCAGCGCTATGGGGCCCGCCAGCCCGCGGCGCTCGGCCACCCGGCCCCATAAGGGGCTCGCCACCGCCGCGGCCAGGGTCGTGAGCGATCCGAGAAGCCCTATCTCCTGCAGGGAAAGCCCCCCGTAGGTGCGCCAGAAGGGAACGATGTACGGCCCGGCCAGGGCGCCTGCCGCCGCCAGCAGGATGCCGATGCCGAGCCACGGTTGCAGCCGTGCATTCTGCAGCGGCCGGGCCACGGTGGGAAGCCGGGCGGCTGCCCGCCGCGGCCGCTCGGTCAGAGGCAGGAGCGCCAGGGTGGAGAGCGCATACAGCATGGCCGCCAGCCAGAACACGCCATGGTAGCCGATGCGGGTGACAAGGTGCCCGCCCAGCACCGGTCCGACCACGGCCCCCAAGGCAAACGCGGCCATCACGACATTGTAGGCCACCGACAGCCTGCGGCCGGCCTCCGCGGTGATGTACGCCTGCACGGCAGGGGTGGAGAAGGAGGAGCCAAAGTAGAGGATGACGCCGGGAATGAGCCAGACCCAGCTCTTGGCGCCGATGAAGAGGAGCGGGGCCGGGATGGCCACCACCCAGCCCCACAGCAGCACCGGTTTGGCCCGTCCGCGGTCGGTCCAAAGGCCGCCCGGCAGCACGGCTGCCGCCGTGGCGAGCCCGCCGATCATGGTGACGAGCCCGATGGCCGCCGGGCCCCCGCCCAGATGCTCCACGTAAAGCGGCCAGAACACCGCGTAGAGGCCGAATCCGAGCCCCCACAGCATGAGCGCCACCGTCAGCAGGAGGAGGTTGCGATTCAGCCCCACCCTGCTCACGACGCTATCCCCGGAGCAGGATCGCTCCTCCCGCCATCCCGGCTACCACCAGGAACACGGCCGGCACCTTCAAGAAGCGCCAGGAGATAAACCCGACCACGAAGAACGCGGCGTACACCCAGAACAGCCGGTTCTGGCGCGGCAGCGCGCCTGGCAGGAAGTCCAGCACCAGACCGACCAGCAGGACCAGCACGATGGGTTTCACGCCCTGGAT
>JBMFXK010000179.1:0-6271 GCA_049964315.1 Clostridia bacterium
GAGCGCGCTGACCGGCGCCCGCCTGCGTGAGGAGATCATGCGGCGTGCCGCCGGAGCCCTGGACGAGGCCCGGTTATCGCGCGTCGGCCCGGTGTTTGAACACTTGTTGCGCGGCATTCAGGAGCACGGGCCATCCAGCCAGCGCTGGTCACGGCCGGGGCGGCGGAGACAGCACGACTGATGCGCGTGGGCCCCATCCGGGTCAGGCAGCGACGTTCCGCAGACGGGCAGTTGGCAACCAGACGACCCATGGGGTGGGGTCGTCCCCGCATCGGGTCTTAATCGACCGGTGACGCCGCCGACAGACATCGCGTGAGGTGCCGGCACAACCGCCGGACAGGTGCGCCCCCGTGGCGCGCCCGTGCGGCACTCGCATCGGAGAGTGGGGCCAGGGTCGAGAACCGGAGCGGCGCAGGAGTGATGGAGGGGAGATCAGCGCCCCCCCATGGCGGGCGCGGTGACGACCCAGCCGACCGCGTCGGTGCCGATGCGGTGGGTCAGGCGGGCGCCGTTGATGGTCAGCGTAAGCGGATTGCTCACTAGGCTCAGTGAATCGCCGCTAGAGACCACGTTGTAGTATCCGCTTGCGGCCGTGACCTGGGGGTCGTGGAGGCTGAACAGCACCGTCTTGGTGAACGGCAGGGCGACGGCTGAACCATTGAGGGTCGTGACCATGAATTTGAAGTCGAAGATAGCCTTTTGGCCGGAGGGCACGTTGAAACCATCCAGGGGTCCCTGCCAGACGCTGAATCGCACCGGCGTCGTAAACGTGCCGGCGGGGATCATGACCGTCGCGGTCTCAAAGTGCACGACACTGGTGTGCGTCGGGACAACGACCTGGGAGGCCACCTCCGTCGAGAAAGGCCCGGTGCTGGCAAATGCGGTTTGTGCGGCGAAGGTCACCAGTCCCGCCGCCACGAGGGTTGAAGCGCCTAGCATCCAGTTCTTCATCTTGAATCCTCCTGTCGCTTTTCGGTCGGGGAAACAACGTCTCCAAATAGGGATTCGGGTCAGGCGCCCATCCGGATTCACCGGCAGCCGAAATCGCAGGCGCTCTGCGGGCGCAGAGGCGCCCGCGGGGCTCCCGGACCCGAAGCGCAGGGAACCGCTTTACGAGCGCATCCGTTTGCCCCGCCGTGGCGAATTCCCCTGTAAAGACGGGAGTCTATGAGGACGGATTACCTATCGGACGAGGAGCTTCTGTGCCGGGTGGGCGATGACGAGGCTGCCTTGGAGGAACTGTACCGCCGCTGGGGGCCACGGATTGCGGGTGTGGCCCGAGCGGCAGGACTCGCGGAAGCGGATCGCGCGGATGTGCTGCAGGTCGTCGTGGCCGAGCTCTGGCGTCACGCGCGCCGCTTTGATCCCAAACGGGGTGCGGCTGCCGCCTGGATCCTGACGGTCGCGCGCCGCCGCGTCATCGATGCCACGCGGCGCCGGCAGGCCATGCCAGCCACCCTTGCGATGGATGACAGCGAGCCGGGAGGGGACGTCGCCGTGGAGGATCGCCTCTGGCTCGCAGCTGGTCTTGCCCGACTCAGCGACCAGGAACGGCGTCTTCTGCAGCTCGAGTATTGGGGCGGGTTCAGTCAGGCGGACGTAGCCCGGATGTGGAAAGTTCCCTTGGGTACGGTGAAGACCTGGAACCGACGGGCCCTGGCGAAACTCCGGGCGGTCCTGGCCGATGCTTCCGACCACGGCAGGGAGGGGTGATGGCGGATGAGGACGCATCCGGACGATGCTGACCTCCTGGCCGTCGCCCATCGACGGCGCCCTGCATCCGATCGACTGCTCCGCCATTTAGACGGGTGCGCCGTCTGTCGAGGCCGCGTGGAGGACCTTGCACGCCTGCTGCCTGTGGGCTTGCCGATGTCGGCGATACCCCCCTGGTCGCAGGTCAGGCCGCAGTGTCTCGGACGCCGGGCCGGTCGACGGCTATGGGTCCCCATCGTTCTGGCCGTCGCCGCGTTGTTGATAGGGCTGCCCAAGTTGATGGCGCCGAAAGCCCCCTGGGGGATCGAGGCCGCCATCGTGTGGGCGGCCGGGCGCACCGCCCTGCTGCATCCCGTCTCCGCAGCAACCGGCGTCGTCCAGCTGAAATGGGACCGTACGACGGGATGGGCACTGCTGACAGCCGTGCGCGTGCCGCCGCTCACACGAGGACAGGTATACGAGGTGTGGTGGATTCACGGGACCCGACACAGCCCGGCCGGGACATTCGTGCCGTCCCGTACGGGTTCCGTCGCGGTCTGGCTCCTCTCGCCCAGTCATTTCACGGGCGTGGACGCGGTGGGCATCACGCGCGAGCCTTCCCCTGGGACGGAACATCCCACGGGTCCCCGGGAGTACGCGGCCCCCTTGGGGAACCCTTCCTCGTGATTGATACGGCAGAGCGGGTGGGCTTCCCGCCCCCGCCGTAACCGGTTCTATGGGGTCGGGTCGTGCAATGAGGACAATGGGGACGACGGCTCGTCGCGTAGACGCCGCTGTGGACGGCGGCTCCCGTCGTCCCCTCTAGACATCAGGACCCCGGAGAAACCGGCGAACGGCTCGATGCGCCTGGCCCATGTGCCAGTCGGAGCCGGACCCGCTCCCTACATTAGCTCGTCGGCCGCCGCAGCGTCCCCTGCCCTCTTGTTCTGGGACGCGGCAGGCATCCCGCGAGCAGGGTTGGATGCCCTGGCACCAGCGCATGATGGGACGCGAGCGCCCCTCTGGCGTCACGCTCCGAAGGCCGGCGGCCAAGAAGCGCTCGGAATGTCCCGTGTGGGAGTACAGTCCGCCGTACGACACCGGGTACCTTTCGATGATCTGTGCGCCGGAATGTCTCGCATAGTCGACCGCTCCCCGGAGGAGGGCCAATGAGACACCCTGTCTTCGGTACCGGGACTACCAAGAGACAGACCACGGCCGTGACAGGGCGCGGTATCGCTCAAGGGCCCCATAGGCGACTCGCGGAGCGACGGAACACCACCCTACGGGACTGGGCCCGGAATACGCCAGCACTCCGACCCGCAGGTTAGACTCCGCCGACCTGGCGAGAGCGTCGGCGCGACCGGCCTTGGTCGACGCTGTGTAGAGAGCGCTCGGCATGCGCCACTCCGGCACGAGCAGTAACGAAAGCGTCCATGCGCCATGGAAAACCGCTCCAGGTCGGCAAGCCGGTCAGGGGTGACTGGGCGTACCTCCATCGACTGGGAGGACGCGCTATGGTCTCGAACCAGCCTGGCTGGCGTGGAACCTCGCCTCCTGGCTGAAGCGACCTGGCTGAACGCTGGGGCACATATGCACGAGCGCCTCGTACGGGACGCCGCAAGCAGCGTGTCGCATGCCAGCCCGCGCTTTCCTGCGACCGAGGGCGAGTAGTCATGCACCAAGCCAGATGGTCGGAGCGCGGATGGCTGTGTCTGGACGGCCGCTCCCATCCGCCGCAAGATGTATCGGGGCGCCGACAGGAGCACCGTAGGAAACGGGAGATATTCTCCGCCCGTCGGAAGACACCCAGGGGCTTGGCGTCCTGGACCCTCGACGCCACTCCGCAACCGAACGGTCAAGATCAGCACCGAGGAGCATGTCGGCATGTCAAGCATCCGGCTCAGGCCCGTCGACCGCGAAAACTGGGAGGAGTGCATTCTCCTGTCAGTTCGGGAGGACCAGAAGGCGTTCGTGGCATCAAACGTTTATTCGTTGGCGCAAGCCAGAGTGCAGGACGAGTGCGTTCCGATGGCCGTATACAGGGACGAGCACATGGTGGGGTTCCTCATGTACGCCAAAGATCGAGTGGAAGAACAATATTGGGTCTACCGTCTAATGGTCGACCGACGGTTTCAAGGGCAGGGCATTGCTCGCCAGGCCATGTGCGCACTAATGTGCGCCCTGGCGCATCGCACTGATTTCGAGAAGCTCCGCATATCCTACGAGCCTGATAACAGGGCCGCCGCCCATCTATACCAAAGCCTAGGCTTCAAGACGACCGGGGAGGTGATTGAAGGGGAGGTGGTGGCGGAGTGGGTCCCGGCGCAGCCATGAGCAGCGCCTCGGAACCGTTATTCCCCAGCCACCACGACGCCAGCCCGCCATCAGGACAGCAAGACGTGTTCGGGTGCCGCGAGGCTGCCCGCAGGGTGCCCAGGGTCTGAAGCGTAGGCGGCTCGGGGTCCTGACTCTCTCGTTCGCGTTCGTGACGTCGGCTTACTGGAAGGATGACAGCGCCAGCCGAGGAGGCGGGGGACCCACGTCTTGCGGGCCTTCCGGTCACGATCCTTCACTCGGTGGCCGGGTCTGCCGGCTCGCTCTTTTAGCGCGACCACCTCACGGCGTGTGAGCGTCTGATGCGCGTTGACGTTACCCATACCATTTATCCTCGGCCCCAGCATCACCGGCAAGAGCGTCAGAACAAAGGCGTTCCAGAGTATGGCGGACCCGCACCAGACGTGGGCTGGACGCGTCGAGCCCGAACGATCCTCTGCCGGCAGGCGCTTGCGTGGGTGCGGTTTGGCTCGCGGTGATGGGTAGGCGCCTCCACACGGTCGGGAGGCGCAGAGACACCGTTACGGTCTCGGCAGCCCCGGCGCGCGCTGGCGGCGGCTCCGGCCGTGAGCTTCCAGGTGCCGTACTGGAGGCTGCCGACCAGGGGCCAGCTTGCGCCGAGGGGGACGGACACGGCCAGTGCGGTTTCAACCTGCCCCCAGCCGTGCTTCCGATTACGGGATGGCTTTGGGTTGGTGGTGATGAAGCCCAGGCGCTGGTCCGAGCGTTCCGGAGCGCCTTGATCGGGAGAATCAGCGCCAGCTCGACAATCATCGCGTCTCATGTGGAACATGGTGCGTGTGTTGCGAACGGGTGCTGAGGGAGCTGCCTGTCCCACTTCCCGACCCCTCGCAGCTCGTCGCCGCCGAGCTGGCCGCTTACCCTGAGGCGCTGGCGCCCTCTTCGCAGTGCTCGTGGCCATCGAGAAGAGGACGCCCGCTCACGCGGCGCCCCCGGACCCCCCGCTAAGTTAGGCTGGGCGCAGAGGTGGTCGTGGGCCTTTCGTGCCGCCCGGCGTGGCCCGGGGCTCCTGATGGGACAGTGGTTCGGATAAGGCAAAGTCGGCGGTCAGGAGCGGCGCCTGGGCGCGCCGGTTCGCGCGCGCCGGGTAAGGGGTTTCGCCTTTGGCCATCTGTACCCTCGTTCCGAGAACCATCTCGCTGACACCAACCCGTACTGGCACCTATAGTTGGTCTGCGTGGTGCCTGCACAAGGGTGAGGCCCTGCGAAGACACTGCTGACCTCAGCCCGGGTATCCCGAAGGGAGCGCAGGCTGAAATGGCATTTCAAGACAGTTGAGAACGCACTGTCCGGCTGCCAAGCGGGCCATGAGGGCGACGTGTTGCCTGGCGCCATCGTCCAGCTCGACCCGGCCGAAGCCGTCCTACGTTGGGTGCTGGAGATCAGACGGGTGCGCGGCAGGAGCGCTCCGGCACATGCACGTTGGCGTCCTGTCGCGCGCCGCCCTGCGAAAACGACGATGAACGCAAACCCGTGGGGGGCACCCGCAGTGCTCATCGTAGACGGTGATGCTGAGGCGAGGTAAGTGCTGCGGACCCTTCGGGACAAGGACGGCCTGGGACCGGCCTCACGGCAGACTGGTCCATGCAATCGGCACCTGCCCGACCGCCACCCAACGCGACGTGGTGCCCAGGGGGACGGGAACAGCCACCGTCGCCGTCGCCCTTAAGCCCTGGCTCGTTTCAGTCACGGCTGACGTCAGATGGACGGATGCCGGAAGGTTGTCGCGGCACAGTACGGTCATAGCCGCCAGGGTCCCGGCGGATGGTGGGGTAGTGGGAGCGCCCACCGCCTCCCAGGCTTCAGTCAAGGCGGCCTCGAGCGTCTGATGTGCGGTGACGGCCGCCGTGCCATCCACCACCAGTCCCAGCATCGCCGGTAGGAGCGTCAGAACAATCGCAGCCCAGACGAGGGCGGAACCGCGCCGGGCTTGAGGGGGGCGCGTCATGGGCCGAACGTCCGCGTGCCCTCAGACGGCTGGGTGGCTGCGGTTTGGCTCGCGGTGATGGGCAGCCATCCCCACACGGTCGGGATGCGCAAAGACACCGTCACCGTCTCGATAGTTCCGGCACCGGTTACGGTGCTGACCGGCTGATTGGCCGCCGTCGCGTGCAGCGCCTGGAGGGACACATACTCTGCCCTCACAGGCGTGGCCCCGGCGGCGAGCACCTGCGCGCCGGCGCCGGCGGCGGCTCCGGCCGTCAGCTTCCAGGTGCCGTAC